>CAZSHP010000056.1:0-13124 GCA_964606545.1 uncultured Sulfurovum sp.
TCCTATCCAATCGTGATTTTATGGGTTTTGATGAAAAATATTTTCAGGTCATTACCCTCTCACTCCTAAGCTTTGCCGAGTTCTATTTTATAGAATCTCAAGCCGAAAAAAATAATAAATATCCTGATATTATACTTACAGGCAGAGACACAAGAGTTCCAAACAACTATCTCTTTGAACTAAAATGGATAAAAGGCAAAGATGACTACAACTATATCAAAAAAGAGGGGATAAAACAGGTCAAAGGCTACTTGGAGCTTGACAAGATTCGAGCCATCCCAAAGCTTAGAAGCTTTCTGTTGATTGGGTCAAAAGATGGGGTGGAGTTTTTGGAAATGTAGGGTATTTTCCCCCGAAAACACCTATAACCTCCTCTAACTAAAATTAATAACCCCACCATCCTTATTATCAATCTTCTCAATATTAGTCTTGGCATTCACAATTTTCTTATTAATCGTCTGATTAAGCGTACCACCCGAGACAACACCTGTACCTATTATATCCCCATTGATATTAATAGTTGTTCCACTATCACTCTCTTGGCTCTTCTCTCTCTTCTGCTTTGGTATCATCTCACTAATCCTTATATCTTTCACACTCTCATCTCTCGTTATCATCTCGGGAGTGTACTCTTCATCAGGGCGTTGGATGCTCACAATGGTTGAAGCCTGTTCAAATGACTCTTTGAGGCTTCTATCAGAAGCAAATGAGTTATAGAACTGTCTAGCCAAAATCGTTGCCGTACCATCAAAAATAAAATCACTCATCCCAATCACAAAATCAATCTCTTTTGCTATCTCTTCGGCTTGTTCTATGGACATACAAGCGTTTAAAAAAACCAATTTTAGGTTACTATGAGCTGTACCAAACAGAGCTTTTAGATGTTTGGCATTGACCATATCCACCCCAATCTCTCGTTCAAGCTCCTCCTCTTCGTTGTCATTTACTTTTATCTTTGTTTTGATTTTTATCTTGGTGTGAGAATTGCGATTGTTAAAAAACAGACCCCTCTTCCCTGCTCCATGACCCGAAAAGTGTAAAATATCAGGCTTCTCATTGTTAAGCACTCTCACAAAATCAGTCACTTCACAAGCCAACTTTGGTTTTAACTCTATCAAATCCCGATAAGGACTCTCGGCAATCGCGTACTCTATGGCTCGATACTCCTCGTCTAGTGCTAAATCTTTTAGTGGGTCGGCTGACATGAATAGTATTTTTAGTTTCATTTTTTTCCTTTTTTTGGTGTTTTTTTTGAATTGAGGTTATTTATATTTTTATTTTTTCCCTCTAAATATTTTAACTTATATTTTTCAGACATTTGATTATTGTTTATTTTGCTATAAAGGAAAGAAATATCTTTGTAAGCACGAATCAAAGAAGGATATTTAGAATGGTTCTTTTTTATAAATTTTTCTTTAATTGCTATATGTTTTTTCTCATATTTTATTGCATTAGCATAATCCCCTTTTTTAAAATATATATAACCCATATTATAATAACTCATAGCTAAATCTAAATAATTAGAATTGTCTTTTTTATATTCTTTTTCTGTAATAATTAAACTTTTTTTAATATATTTAAAGGCATTGTCATAGTCATCTTCTGATTTATAGATTAAAGCTATATAAGTATAAATTCTAGATGCTTTTAGATAGTTATGATTCTTTTCATATATTTTTAAAAGTTCTTTAGCAAATTTTAATGCATTGGGATAGTCTCTCATAGTTTTATATATTTGACTTATATCATAATAAGCTATTGCTAAATTTGGATAGTTGGGATTATTTTTATATAGAACCTCCATAATAGCTAAAGCTTTTTTATTATATTTTAGTGCATTGGAGTATTCTTTCATAGCTTTATATATTTGACTTATATTATAATAAGTTATTGCTAAATTTGGATGATGGGGATTATTTTTATATAGAACCTCCATAATAGCTAAAGCTTTTTTATTATATTTTAGTGCATTGGGGTATTCTTTCATAGCTTCATATATTTTACTTATATTACCGTAATTTATTGCTAAATATGGATAGTTGGAATTATTTTTATAAAATATCTTACTCATTATTATAGCTTTCTTAGCATATTTTAGTGCATTTTTGTAATCTTTGTTATCTTGATATATTATACTTATATTATTATAGCCTATGACTAAACCTTGATATTTATGACTTTTTTTATATAATGTTTCCTCCATGACTAAAGCTACTTTAGCATACTTAAGTGCATTAAGATTATCCCCTTTATCATTATATAGTTTACTCATATTATTAAAATGTAATCCTAAATCTATTATTAAATCATCTGTTAAAATATAATTATTTTTAATATTAAGTAGTGTTTTTACAAGAGATTTCTGAATATATTTTAGTGCATTGATTTTATCACCCTTGAATAAATATGCTGAACCTATATTATTATAATATGTAATTAAACTATGATGATTTGGGTTATCTTTGTAAAGTATCTTACCTATATTTAAAGCTTTTTTAAAATATCTAAGTGCCTTAGGGTAATTACCTATATCTTGATATATTAAACCCAAATTATTATAACTTATAGACAAAGCTGAATTATTTGGATTATCTTTATAAAGTGTTTCTCTTATAGCCAAAGCCTCTTTACCATATTTTAGTGCATTGATATAATCTCCATATTTCCATAAGAATAAAGAAAGACCTGATAAATAAGTATCATTTTTAGGCTCTAAATCCACAGCCTCTTGATATAACTCTTTAGCATTTTTATACTCCAATCTCGAATGATACTCTTTGGCTTCAAGATAAGCACTTTGTGCTTCAAATTTTTTACTCTCCTCTCGTTTTTCTCTACTCTTTTTTCTAAACTCTCGTAGTAATTCATGATATTTACTATATTGATGATTTTTCAAATAGTTTTGAGCTTTTGTCAAAATAGGTTTAAAATCATTATTCTCTTTTTTTAGCTTCTCAATTAGTGCCTCTAACTCTCTTTTTGCTTTTAATGCTCTGTCTAATTTAGATTGTAGTTGTGAGCCATCTTGATTATTAGCTAACTTTTTAACCATTTGAAGTATCTCATTATTAGTTTTATCTACTTTATCAAGTCTCTTACCAAAATAGTCCGTCAAATTTTTCTCTATTTCGGGATATTTCTTGATATAGTTAAAAAAACCACTCTTGGTCAAATCAAACTTTTGACCATTAAAAACAATAATGGTGCTATTAGAGATATTGTTCTCTTTAAACTCAACCTTATCAGCAAAAAGAAGAGAACAAAACATTATTAGGATAATAATTTTTTTCATTGGAATACCTTTATTGTGGAGTTTTTAGTTTGATTTTTGCTAAACTCTATCTCTTTCGTAGAAGCAGAGTTATTGTTATCATTTCGTAGCTCTATGGTTGAGTTTGTGCTATTATTCTCTTTTATTGTTACTGATTTATTGGATGAAGTATACCAATAACCAATAAATGATACAAAAATAATTACTCCACCAGTAATTAAAACCTTTAGCTTTTTACCATCAGAATTATAGATATTGATAGTTCCATGATTTTTTAAATCTTCAATATTTGTTTTTGAATTAACTGTTTTGTTCTCGTTCATTCTCTTCCTTTTTATAGCTTTTTTCTAAATATGACCGATAAACCCTAAAAATCTCCTCCCGTTTCATAGGTGGATAGATGGTATTAATCATCTCCTCTGTAACACTCTCTCGCAGAAACTCTTTGGTAAGCAGTTGTCTGACTCGAATATAGGGCATATATGCCAACATCTTGGTCAATGCCCACTTTTTATCGGCTTGGCTACCTGTGAGCAGAGCCAAAAACTCTTGGGGGTTGTAGTTGGTGTCCCAGTTGATTTTCTCTATTGCATCAACCAATAGTAGCTTACGCTTTTTGGAATAGTTGGATATATCTCTAAAAATCTTCATGCTCCTACAACTTTGCCAAGACAACCCTCTCGAAATTGTCAAGAACCTCTGCTACTTTTGCCCTTTGATAGGCTTTGTCTCTGCCCAAAGATACCCTTTTGGCTAAGGTGTTTACCCCTATCTCTCTGTAGATTTCCAAAACTCTTTTGCAGTACTCTTTGAAATATCTTACATCTCTTTGGGTGTAAAATTTGGCAGATTGGTTACACTGCGTTATCAGATTTCCCCACACAATCGACTCATCAAGCAGAGCGATATGATAGACATCCACCATATCTTTGAACTCCTCACGATAGAGTAGTGTGGCGAGTTTGCTTGTGATGATATTGTGCAGGTTGTCGAGTCGATACCCACTATCCACAAGTAGGGTGCTGTTGCTTCTCTGACGCAAATCAAGAATAAACTGTAGTTTGAGCTTGACATCATCATTGTAGACATAGTAGGTAGAGACATCTTTTTGCTCTTTTGGCACGGCTGACAAAATCAAAAAGTCACTCTCCTCTTCTATCTTATAGACCTTTTCAATCTCCTCAATCACTGCCTTTTTGGCTCGAACAAAATAGTCTAAACTCTCTTGTGAACCATCCAAATTGATAAAAAAGTCCAAATCTTCGGCATGTCTCAAAATAGTGTTACCCTCTTGGGATGGCAAGATAAAACGGTTGAGCGTTGAGCCACCTGTCACATAAAAATTGGTCGGCTTAGAGAAGACCAACTCCAAGATTTTGTCCTGAAAAGGGTAGAATCGTTCATAATAATAAGCATCATCTTTGATGGTAAAAAAGTCTTTGACATCATCAAAAGAGGGCAAAACATCCGAGACAAACCCTCTATCTACCTCATCAATATCCCCAAAGAACTCAATAAAAACCTCTCTATCCATATTCTCCTTTAGAAAACCTCTAGTAAGTAGTTTTCCAACAGACTCTCTAGGCATGTGGGTCAACATCCTATTCAAAGCCCACCTCTTATCAGCCTCACTACCCATAAACAGAGTCAAAAACTCTTGGGGGTTATAGTTGGTGTCTGTGTTTATCTTCTCTATGGCGTTTAGTAGGTTTATCTTTTGCTTTTTTGGGTATCTTGTTATGTTTTTGTAGGGGGTCATTTGTTTTCCTCTGATTGTATTATACAAGGGTGTTTTCGTGGGAAAACACCCTACCGATTTTATTATTTTGTAAAATTCAAAGTTTGATTAACTGTTCCACCTTCAACATTAGCAATCCCATTTACATCCCCATGAATATTAATAGTTGTTTTTCCTTTTGAGGTTTTTTTAGCAAACGCCTTCTCAAAATCCTTAATGACATCAGCCGAAGCCACACGGATATTTTCGCCTACTCTGTAATAGACTGTTCCCTTTTTATCTGTGTTGTCTCCAAGCTTCAAATCCCTTGATAGTGAGATAAGTCTACCATGAGGCTTAATTGAGAATACAAGAACTTCTTCCTCTCCATATTCAACCCATTCAACTTTTAGTGATGTAAATTCGGGTTGAGAGAAGTTGTTTATATTTTGTAAAATATCTTTTGTAAATTTACTTATACTTTTCATTTTAGGGGCTTCAAAATCAAAAAAGTTCTTATTTTTATCTTCAATCCCAATAATCAAATAAGCTATTTTATCAATCGAATGAATATCCCCATTAGCAAGAGCTAACATATCTTTGAAAAACTCCCCTTTTAAATCCTCTTTTTTGTACCACTCTCTTTTGAAATCTACTTTTGCATTTTCACCTTGGTCTATTATTGTTTGTAACTCTTCTGTTGTCATTACTTTTTCCCTATACTTATAATATAGATTTATGATATAAGAAAAAAGATAAAATAGATATAAAATTCAAACTAATTTCAATATTTTTTCATAAAAGATATAGGTAGATATGTCTGTTGTGTATATAGTTTGATTTTTATTGTTTTAATATATTAAGATAGAATGCTTTGTTTATCAATTCTACCAAACCCTATGTTATAATTCCACATCACCACCAAAGGCAAGAGATGAAAAAGATTATATACGGAAATAAAAGTGAGTTGGAAGTTGTCTAAAAAATTCAGTCCATTATCATATGACCTCAACCAAACATTTGATAAAGATGATTTTATGACCCTCATCTACTCAATGGGATTTATAACTATCAAAGATGAGATAGTAGAGGGACTCTATAATTTTGAGATACCAAACTATGTAATCAAAATCCTATATTTCAAGGATATTTAGAGCTTGATAGTATCAAAAAAAAATATTGCTAAACTTAGGAGCTTTTTATTGATTGGGTCAAAGAATGGAGTGGAGTTTTTGGAACTAGAATAGCCCTACTCACTTCTACAAAATCTTTCTTGCAAACTAGCAAAAAACTCTCTTTGAGATTATGTTTAAGAGTATGAAATTTTTGAATAAGTTAATGTGGGGCAATATATAGGGAGGGTAGCCTTTATGACTACCCTAAAATGAGGTAGATAACTATTTTTTTCTAAGCTCTTTGATTCTAGCTTTTTTACCTTTTAATGCTCTTAGGTAGAATAGTTTCGCTCTTCTTACTCGTCCTCTTCTTAGAACTGTAATACTCTCAATACTATCTGAATATAGTGAAAAAATTCTCTCAACACCAACAGAGTTAGCACCGATTCTTCTTACGATTGCTGTTCTACCAGTTCCTTGACCACGAACTGAGATACATACACCCTCGAAGTTCTGTACTCTACTCTTGTTTCCCTCTTGAATATGAACAGCTACTCTTAGTGTATCACCTGCTCTAAACTGTGGAATAGACTTATTCTCTAGTTGTTTCTGTTCAAAATTCTCAATATATTTATTTCTCATCTGCCTACCTTTTCTTGTTTATCATCTATCTGAAGATTTTTATGCATATCAGGTCTAAAGAATTTAGTCTTAGCTCTAGCCATAGCATTTTTTAAGTCCGAGATTTTACCGTGATTTCCCTTTAGAAACTCTGACGGGACACTATTTTGGTTATAAATATTTGGTTTTGTAAAAGATGGTGCTTCCAAAGAAGACAACTCAAAACTCTCAATACTCAAAGAGTCACTATTTCCAAGCACCCCTCTCACATTTCTAGCCACTGCATCACACATAACCAATGAAGGCAACTCACCACCTGTTAGAATAAAATCACCTATAGAGAAAACCTCATCAACTCTCTGCTCTATAAATCTCTCATCTATCCCCTCATATCGTCCCGATACAAATACTAGATGCTCTTTTTTAGCTAACCGTTTAGCATCATTTTGTTTAAAAGGTTTACCCACGGGAGTAGCCACCACCACATAGGCATTAGATGAAGAGTTTTTAATAGCATCAACCGTATCAAATAGAGGTTGAGGCATCATTAACATCCCTGCCCCACCTCCAACCATTGGTTTATCTACTTTGCTATGCTTGTTTTCTGTGTAGTCTCTTGGGTTTATATAATCTATCTCTATATGGCCATTACCTATAGCTCGTTTTAATATAGAGTCTGTGAAATACCCCTCTATTATATTTGGAAATAGAGTTATGAAGGTGAATTTCATTTTTTACCTTTTTAAAATATTATGAAGCCTCCAAAATCTCTTTTGCATCCACTACAGACACGATTTTGGATTTAATATCTGTCTCCACCAAGTAGCGTTTGATATAGGGAATGAGAAAAGTCTTAACAAATCCATCTTTGACCAACTTCTCGTCAGTCTCAATAAACATATAGTTAACATCAGCTAACCGTTGCATCTCTCTAACTTTGCCCAAAACCTCACCATCCTCAACAACACTACACCCCTCTATATCAAACCAAAAATGTTCACCATCTTCTAGCTTACATCTCTCTCTAGTCTCCTTGAGAGTCGCGTATATCTTGGTATTGGTTAGTTTTTTTGCATACTCTACTCCCTCATAACCTTTGAATGCTATGATACCTCTATCTAAATTGATTCTTAGGACTTCGAGTGAACCTGAACTGCTTTTAAAACTGTAACCTACTTTGAACTGTTCTGGGAAATCTGTGTGGAGATAAAGTTTTAGGTCTCCGTGGAGTCCATGGGTTTTGCCTATTTGTGCTATGAAAAAACGAGTTGTTTTCGTTTTTTGTTCTCTTTTGGTGTGTGACATGGTCACCTACCTTTTTGATTCTACATTAACTCTGTAGTTACATCCACCTTTGGCTTTACAACCCGAGATGACTGTTTTTATAGAGTTAATCATTCGCCCCTCTTTACCTATGAGTTTACCTACATCTTCACTATTTGCTACTATAGTAATCTCATCATAGTTCTCTTCGAGATTTCTAACTGATACAGCTATATCTTCAGGATGGCTAACTAACAGTTTGGCATATTCAGCGACGAATTCAGAGACCATCTAAGACTCTACTTGCTTGTGATTTTTTTAACTCTATCACTCATCTGAGCACCAACAGAAGTCCAGTAGTTTAGTCTCTCCATATCTACAGTTAGATTATCCTCTTTGACCATTGGATTATAGTGACCGATTGACTCTATCCAACCACCATCTCTTCTTTTTCTACTATCTGTTACTACGATTCTATAAAAAGGTTTCTTTTTTCTACCCATTCTTGTAAGTCTAATTGTTGTCATGTCTATCCTTGAAATAATATAATTTCAGCAAGGGTTAACTACTCCCAAAACGCATCTGCGTAAGCCATCTGCTGACAATAGCTTGTAAGTACTGACAACTATCATTAATGATAAAACACTCATCAATACTTAAAGTGGAATTTTATCAAATAAATAGTTATACAAAGCTAAATTTAGTAGTTTGTGGTTAACTAAAGTTCAACCCTACCTAGGAATTCCACTCTGTGCCTGTTTCATCATATCCTGCATCTGTCTCATTCCACCCTTTCCTGATAGTTGCTTTGCCATCTTTCCTGCATTTTTAAACTGCTTCAAAACACGATTTACCTGCACCTGAGAGAGTCCTGCACCCTTTGCTATTCTTCTTTTTCTAGTATTATTAAGTAAATCAGGATTCTCTCTCTCTTTTGGAGTCATAGAGCTAATGAGTGCTTTGATAGAGCGAATCTCTGATGAGTTCTCCAAATCCATATCACCAATCTGTTTTGCCATGCCACTCATACCCGGTATCATACTCATAATAGATTTCATTGAGCCAAGCTTCTTCATAGAATCCATCTGCTCTAAAAAGTCATTGAAGTTAAACTTACCCTTTTTAATCTTTTTTGTAAGCTGTTTGGCTTTTTTCTCATCTATTACACTCGCTGTCTTCTCGGCTAAAGATTCGAGGTCACCTGCCCCCATTAGACGACTTGTAATCCTATCAGGAATAAATGTCTCCAAATCAGGCATCTTCTCACCAGCACCAATAAATCGTAGAGGTACTCCAACTTGATGAGCGATACCGAGTGCTACACCACCTTTTGAGTCACCATCATATTTGGAGAGAACAACACCTGTGATACCTATCTTCTCTTTGAATGTCTGTGCTGTTCGTACAGCATCCATACCTGTCATCGCATCTGCTACATAAAAGAGTTCATCAGGATTTGCTACCTTTTTGATATTTGCCAACTCATCCATCAGCTCATCATCTATAGCTAGTCGCCCTGCTGTATCTATGAGAACCACATCATATAGCTCTTTTCCTGCTCTTTGGATAGCCTCTTTGACTAATTTTTGAGGAGTAGAGTTCTCATCAGCTACCAAAGCAACATCCATATCAGCAGTAATCTGTCTAAGTTGCTCAACAGCTGCTAATCTCTGTAAATCTCCTGCTACAACCATAACTTTTTTCTTTCTCTGCTCTCGTAGAAAATATGCTAATTTACCTGTTGTAGTGGTTTTACCTGACCCCTGTAGACCAATCATCAATACAACAGTAGGTGGTTTGGAGGCAAATACAAAACCTTGATTCCCTTTGGCAGTCAAAATCTTCTCTAACTCAGATTGCAAAGCTCTCATAAAGTTCTCTTTACCAATACCTTTCTCTTTGGTCTCTTTCTCTACAACAGCTAAAAGCTCTTTTACAACTTTGTGATGAACATCAGCTTTTAACAAAGATTTTTTTAACTCTTTTATCGCTTTGGTCAATGCTTTGTTGTCATCATAAAAACGAATCTTATCTATAGCACCTTTAAAACTACTCGTTAGGGTATCAAACATATTTATCTCTTTTTTATATTTAAATTATTGTAGGGATTATAGCAAAATGGGCTTAAAAATTTGTATCTTGGGAATATTAATATAGAGTAGTAGGAGGGGGTAACCTTGATGGCTACCCTCAAAATTAACAAGAGTAAGTAGAGATATACTCAAACGCTGTTGGTCTTCCCTCAACAGGAATAACATGTCTATCAAACATATAACTAACATACTCATGAACATACTCCGAAGACATAATAGGTGCTAAGAACTCATGGTCTTTCTCTAGCCCCTCTAGTGCATCTCTAAATGAGTTTGGAAGTTCAGGAATTCCTCTCTCTGCTATCTCTTCTCTAGTAAGCTCAAATAGGTCTTCGTTAAATGGTCCAACTAATGGATACCCACCTTTTTTGATACCATCAAGTCCAGCAATCATAAGGACAGCAAACGCAAGATAAGGACAAGCAACGCTATCTGGGAATCTTGTCTCAATTCTTGTCGCTTTTTCACCTGCACCATATGGAATTCTACAAGCTGCCGAACGATTTTGGCTAGAGTAAGTTAAGATTCTTGGAGCTTCAAATCCTGGTAAAAGTCTCTTAAATGAGTTTGTACTTGGATTTGTAAATGCAGCAACAGCCTCTTTGTGAGCAAAGATACCAGATAGATAATCGAGTGCTGTTTTACTTAGATTAGCATACTCACCCTCTTTGTAGAATAGATTTTTACCATTTTTCCATAGAGATTGGTGTACATGCATACCGTTTCCATTGTCATTATAGATTGGTTTTGGCATAAATGTAGCTGTTTTACCATTGAGGTGTGCTACCATTTTTACAACATACTTATATTTTTGTACATTATCTGCAGCTGTGATAATGTCAGAGAATACTATTCCAATCTCATGTTGACCTTGTGCCACTTCGTGGTGACCTAGCATAACCTCTAGTCCAACCTCTTCAAGTACCTGCATCATCTCTGCTCTCAAATCTACAGCAGGGTCAGTTGGTTGTACAGGGAAGTATCCACCCTTAATTCTTGGTCTATGACCCATGTTACCCATCTCACCATAATCAGCATTATCAGCCCAGTGACCCTCATCAGTCTCTACTTTGAATGATTGATGGTTATCATTATCTACAATTTTTACATCATCAAAGATGAAAAACTCATTTTCTGGTCCAAAATAAGCAGCATCAGCAATTCCTGCATCATCTAATGCTTGAAGTGCTTTTTTTGCAATACTTCTTGGACACTTAGCATAGAGTTCATTTTTATAGATGTCATAAACATCACAGATAACAATAGCTGTACTATCTGCTGTAAATGGGTCGAGGAATGTAGAGCCTACATCTGGTTTGAGGAGCATATCTGATTCATTAATTGGTTGCCAATTTTCGATTGAAGAGCCATCAAAAGGGAGTCCACCCTCAAACTGTTCAGCAGTAACTGCACTCATTCTATATGAGATATGATGCCATGCACCCTTGACATCTGTAAATCTAAAATCTACAAACTCTACCTCATTATCTTCACAGAAGTTAAAAAACTCATCTACATTGTTTACAAATTTACCCATTTGTTTCTCCTATATTTTTAATTTGCGACAATTGTATCGGAAACTTTTAAAAAAATAAAGGGTCTAATGGCTAAAAAGTAAACAATTTCTGTTCTTTTTGTTCAAAGGTAACAGCTTTTTGGTATCCAACCCTCTTTGCTACTCCTTTTGCCTCCTCATATCCAAACCCTACTTGCCCTACACTATGGGCATCAGAAGAGAATGTAATAGGTATATCTAACTCATAAGCTACTTCTAAGAGAGAGGTAGAAGGATATATCTCTTCAATAGGTTTTCGTAGACCTGCACCATTTAATTCTACTACCATTCCTGATTTTTTAATAGCTTTTAGTGCATCAAAAGCTATAGTTCGTATATCTTTGGATGGCATATATCTAAATACTTTGATAAGGTCAAAATGTCCTACTATATTAAAATATCCTGTTTTTGCCATAGCCTCTATAGCATCGAAATACTCCTGCCAAATATCATCTATATTTCGACTCTTCCACTCTCCTATAAATTCAGGATTATCAAAACCCCACTTGTCAAGAAAATGGACAGAACCTATCAAGTAGTCAACATCTGCATCTAATACTCGCCTGTCCATATATCCTTTTAGATAATCTACCTCATATCCCAATAGAATCTCTATCTCTCCTTGGTATCTCTCTTTTGCATCTAACACCTCTTGGGTATACTCTTTCATCTCATCAAATTTGAGACGATAATGGCTATCAAACTCCATTGGAGCGTGTTCAGAGAAACCATAAATATCTATTCCTAGCTCTATAGCTCTCTCTATATATTCATCTATTGAACCCTCTGCGTGGTTACATCTTGTTGTATGGTTATGTAAGTCTATTCTCATGGTGGAATTTTATCATATAAATCTTTTTTTTAAACTCTTATGTTATAATCAAAAAGATAATATAAAAATAGCGTTTAATAGAATCAAAGAGAGTATAAAAAATAATGAAAAAGAGAGTAAAAGTATCATATCAAGGTATAGCAGGGGCATATTCACATCTAGCATGTTATAGCTATTTTGGAGAAAATATTGAGTGTTTAGAGAATGAGACTTTTGAAGATGCTATGGAGCAGGTCGAAGAGGGAGAATCAGACTTTGCTATCATTCCTATCGAAAATAAAACAGCAGGTAGAGTTGATGAGTTCTATGGTCTAATACCAGAGATGAAACTACAGATTGTAGGAGAACACTACCAAAAAGTTGAACACTGTTTTATAGGGCTTCATAGTAGCACATTAGAGGATATTCAATACGCCTACTCTCATCCACAAGGTTTAGCACAGTGCCCTTAGTTTAAATCGCCAAAAACACAAAGTTTATGGTTATGATTAAGGTCTAAGCTACCTTAGTAAGTTGTTTAAGCAAGATACCTCTTGCACCATTTATATCTCTATCAACAATAATTCCATTATCTTTAATAATCTTTTTAGAACCAAGATTAGTATCAATAAATCCACTCCATGAGTAGGTTTTAGAGGTATAACTCTCGTTGCAATC
>CAZSHP010000057.1:0-12917 GCA_964606545.1 uncultured Sulfurovum sp.
TATCATCTAAACCAATTATAGGAAGATTTTCACTACGCATAACATCCTCTGCTTTAGTTAGAAGTCTTCGTCCCAAACTCCCACCAGGATGGAACTGTGCAAAATCTCTATCTTGGAAATCTCTTAACCTCATTAGTGCTACAGCCAAAGCATCTCCCATAACAAGAGTTGCTGTTGTAGATGAAGTGGGTGCTAGTTGCAGAGGACATGCCTCTTCTTTTACTGAGATATTAAGATGATATGAGCTATTTTTTGCCAAAGTAGAATCTGGATTTCCACTCATACCAATTATTATATTTTTATGAGCTTTTAGAAATGGAACTAATTTTAAAACCTCATCTGTCTCACCTGAGTTTGATATAAGTAGAACTATATCATCCCTCTCTATCATACCCAAGTCACCATGATACGCCTCACCTGGATGCAGAAAAAAGCTAGGAGTTCCTGTACTTGCCATAGTAGCGGCTATCTTTCTACCTATAATTCCTGATTTTCCCATACCCGAGACTATTAGCTTTCCTCTACACTCCAAAATAGCTTTTACTGCCTTTTCAAAATCTACGGTTAATTTAGTTGAGAGTTTTACTATCTCCCTAGCTTCAATCTCAAATACATTTTTTGCTATACTATTTATATTCACTTCTACCTCACTGTTTATTAAATCAATTCTAGTTGAGTATTTTACCTTTTTTTACTTTTGAGCTAGAGTATAAAAAAAACCATTCCAAATAAAGATTAAATATAAAATTTATGATAAAATTAAATTATGAAAAATTTTAATTCTAACATAACAGTAAAAATTACAACTCTAATACTTCTATTTGCACTCTTTGGATGTGGTAGTATTGATACAACAACCACACCCTCTACAGATACTACCACCAAAGAGAGTGAGATATTGGGTATCAATAATCTCCACACTGAGCAGAATATCTCTATATCTATAGAAGAGATAAATAGAGAGGTTGAGGTAGTTGATAGTCAAAATTTAGAACTAGAAGAGGAGCAGAATAGTACTGTTGAAGTAGTAGAGGAGATAGTGCAGGAGATATATATAACCCCCCCTCCTCCACCTCCTAATAATCCTCCACCAATTACAAATGAGAATGATGATGAAGAGATAATTCCTGTAGAGGAGAATCTCTCAAACTATACAAAAAAATTTATTAACCAAGAGAGATGTAATCAGATATTGGATAAAGAGTTTTTAGTAATATGTTATGACTATAGTCTAAAAGTGGCTAAAGCTGTATCCTACACTCTATATGGAGACTTAGTAAATGAGCTAAACATCGAAGATAGACCCTCTTTTTATGTAGAGAGAGATATAGATGAGGAGTATAGAGCAGAGACAACGGACTATACCAATACAGGATATGATAGAGGTCATCTAGCTCCAGATGCCTCATTTGATTGGAGTCAGGAGAGTTTAGATGCAACCTATTCACTAGCAAATATAATACCTCAAGCACCTGTAGTTAACCGATTCTTGTGGTTAAAAGTAGAGAACTATGCACGAGATAAGGCATTTGAATTAGATATTATAGAGGTCGTAAATGTAGTAAAATACAGCACAAACCCACCAAGAATAGGAGAGAATAATATCTCCATCTCAGAGGGCTTCTACAAAATACTTTTTAACAGTGATAAAGAGTATGAGGAGTGTTTCTACTACGCAAATGATTTAAATGCTAGTAGTGAAGATGACCTACTAGAAAACCATCTAGTAGATTGTACTCTAATAGAGTAGAGATTAGGCTATTTTTAATTTTTTCTGCCGTTTATAGACTTTTAATGTTTTACCCAAGGAGTAGAAAAAAACTATAAACATAACAAGATAGCTCCAACCAGTCCATAATATAATCTTAAAAGAGATATTTATAATAGATAAAATCAACCAAGCAAGTGTTAACTCTGCAGAGAAATAGACCAATGGAGTAATCAATCTATTTTTTCTTCTCTCTACTCTTCTCTTTCCATTATAAGTTTTCATCTTAATGCCTTATTATATAATGTTTTATTTTATTTATTTAAGATTATATCATAGAAATACTTAGTTTTATATGTTTAAAAATATTATTTTATATTTTTAATTATTAATGTGGAACAAAAATTCACTTTTTGTTAACTACTCATTTACCTTCTATTGTCCACTTGTTTATAAAGAAACAGTACAATACGAACATGAAAGATACGAAATCACAATAATCTCCTAACCGATTTCGATTTGAGATACTATATCTCAAAGTGACATAAAGCAAACTAAGTAATTTTATTCGCAACCTCCTTTGCACAATCTCCTTTGAAAAGACAAAAAAGGCTTTAACTCACATCTTTCTTAACTCATATTTTTAATAGCGTCATAAGCATGATTTATAGCCATAGCGATAGAGCCACCATTATCATAGATAATATCCCCTGCTATATATAATCCCTCTACACTAGTTTGATAATTTTCATCATATATAGGTCTATTTTTATCATCTATATCAATATTTGATTTTTGTAGAAAATCAACAGGAGTTGTACCACCAAGTGCATAAATCACCCTATCATAAACTGTTGAGAATCCATTGTTATAGTTTACTTTGACTCTCCCTTGCTCATTCTCTATAGAGTCAATATCTATACAATAACGAACACGCAATCTCTCCTCTTGGTCATACCGATGTATCATCTCTTGGTTTATATCATTTATCTTAGAGAATGAATCTCGTCTATAAGATAGAGTAACATTATTGATAGTTGTAAGTTGACAAGCGTACTCTACAGCAGAGTCACCACCACCCACAACTAAAATTTTCTCATCTCCTCTACACTCATATGGATTGAAATTCACTACCTGTTTAATGGTTCTAGGAATTTTATAGGATGGTTTATTAGGTTTACCCATTCGACCAATAGCTACTATCACATTTTTAGCAGAGAAGTCTCCTTGGGGAGTTACGACAGAGAATATATCTCCCTCTTTTGTCACTCTATCCACTTCTGTATTGAAAAGTGTATCTATACCATCACCATCAAGTAGAGTCTCAAAATACTCTAGCGTACTCTCTTTTGTCCCATCAAAAAAGTCAACATTACCAATCATATCAACCGTCTGACCCTTCCAATCCTTATCAACTCTTTTTGAGTCTTTATAGTATTGTCTAATAGTTTGAGAGTGATTACAACCCTTCTCTATCATCAAAATCTTCTCCATCTTAAAGATAGAAGCCTCCACAGCCGAGGCTATTCCACCAGGTCCACCACCAACAATTATCAAATCATATATCTCTTGCATAAGTACTCACTTTTTATAGTTTTAATAATTATACATTACTATTCTTTATAATTTATATGCTAGTTAATATTTATAGAAAAAGGAATAGAGAAGTACCAATTTATAAACATTTTTAATTATATTTTCATAATTTCTCATACTCCTCCTGCACCCCTCTATACCGATTATAAAGCATCCTAGAGATATATCGAGCCGTCTCCAAAAACTTCTCTGCCTCACCTCTATCCATCTTCTCTACCATCTTAAATCTAGTCTCATTATACATAAACTCTTTGACATCTATTGTAGCCCCTTTGTAATCAAGTCTCAATGGATTTGTATTAGTTCCTATATTTTGAGGATTAAATCTAAACAGAGGCCACAATCCACTATCCACTGCCTTTCTCTGTTGCTTCATCCCATAACGCAAATCGTACCCATGAGCGATACAGTGTGAGTAGGCGATAATAATAGAGACTCCATTATAAGCCTCTGCCTCTACAAATGCTTTGAGTGTGGCTTTCTCATTTGCTCCTATGCTTACTTTGGCTACATATACATTCTCATAACCAATTGCCATATGGGCTAAATCTTTTGGCATATTGGCTTTGCCTCCACTAGCAAATTTGGCTACTGCTCCCGTCATAGTGGCTTTGGACTGTTGTCCTCCTGTATTGGAGTAGACTTGGGTATCTAGTACTAAGATATTGACATTTTTGCCACTGGCTAATACATGGTCTAATCCTCCATACCCTATATCATACGCCCAACCATCACCACCTACAATCCAAACAGATTTTTTAACTAGATAATCGGCTATCTCTAGTAGCTCTTTGGCATCTTCTCTATCTTTTATTAGTTGTTTTAATGTCTCTACTCTCTCTCTTTGTTGGTTTATCTGCTCCTCTGTAGTTTGGGTGGCATTGATAATCTCATCTTTGAGAGTTGTATCAATATCCAAACCACTCAAAAGCTCTTCTGCTCTTTTGGTGTGGTTATCAATAGCGAGTCTAAAGCCCAATCCAAACTCTGCATTATCTTCAAATAGAGAGTTTGACCATGCTACCCCTCGACCCTCTGCATTTTTTTTCCATGGTGTGGTGGGTAGATTTCCACCATAGATAGAGCTACATCCTGTAGCATTGGCTACTATCATTCTATCACCAAATAGTTGACTAGCTAGTTTGAGATAAGGGGTCTCTCCACACCCTGCACACGCTCCACTAAACTCAAATAGAGGCTCTAAAAACTGTGTCTCTTTCATTTTATTTCTATCAATTTTAGCTCTATCGACATTTGGCAGAGACAAAAAATACTCCCAATGCTCAACTAAATTATCAGGTAGTTGTAGTTTAGGAGTCATACCAAGAGCTACCGTTGGACACTCCTCTACACAGAGTGAACACCCTGTACAATCCTCTATAGAGACTGTAATATTAAATAAATCTCTGCTTTTATCAAATATCTTGCCTTTGGCTCTAATACCACCAAACCCTTTGGGTGCATTATCTAGTAGCTCTTTGTCAAAGACTTTGGAGCGAATAACAGAGTGAGGACAGACAGTTACACATCTATTGCACTGCACACAGTTATCACTATTCCATACGGGTACTTCTATTGCTGTATTTCGTTTTTGATACTGTGTTGTTCCTAGTGGCCATGTTCCATCCTCTGGCATATCTGAAACAGGTATCTCATCTCCTCTAAACTCAACTAGCTTTTTAGTGACTTGGTGCATAAACTCACTATAGTCTCCCTTTAGAGATGGTGCTAACTCTTTGGTGCTTGTAGTGGTTTTGGGAACTTCTATCTCAAATAGATTATGCAATGTATTGTCCACTGCATGGAAATTCATCTCTACAACTTTTTTGCCTTTGGAGCTGTAGCTTCTCTCTATAGCGTGTTTGATTTTCTCTATTGCCTCATCTTGAGGTAATACTCCACTAATAGCAAAAAAACAGGTCTGCATAATGGTATTGATTCTCCTACCCATACCACTATTTTTTGCCACATCATAGGCGTTAATGGCATAGAATTTTAGATTTTTCTCTATAATTCTCTGTTGTGCAATTTGGGGCAGACTATCCCAAACCTGCTCTTTTGGATAGGGAGAGTTGAGTAGAAATACCCCATTGTCATGAGCCACTTCCAAAATATCAAGCTTCTCCAAAAAGAGGGCTTGATGCACAGCTATAAAGTTAGCTCTCTCAATGAGGTAGCTTGATTTAATAGGAGTTGAGCCAAATCGTACATGAGAGACGGTCATAGTTCCTGATTTATTGGAGTCATAGACAAAATAGCCCTGTGCATAGTTATCGGTCTCTTCACCTATGATTTTGATAGAGTTCTTGTTTGCTCCTACTGTTCCATCTGAACCTAGACCATAAAAGAGTGCTTGAAACTGATTTTCTTCTTCTAATATAAAGCTTTTGTCAAACTCCAATGATGTGTGTGTCACATCATCATATATCCCAATAGTAAAGTGATTTTTGGGTTTCTCTTTTTGTAGCTCATCATAAATTGCTTTGACCATAGCAGGGGTAAACTCCTTGGAGGAGAGACCATATCGCCCACCAATAATCTTTGGCATATCAAAATCCAAACTCTCTTGATGCTCAAAAAGTGTAGTTACCACATCATGATATAGTGGCTCTCCTAAACTTCCTGCCTCTTTGGTTCTATCAAGTACAGCTATAGATTTAACTGTTTTTGGTAGAGCATTGATAAAAGCCTCACTATCAAAGGGGAGAGCCAAACGAACTTTAATAACGCCTACTCTATAGCCATTTTCATTAAGATACTCCACACTCTCATGAACTGTATCAGTAGCAGAAGCCATAATCACAATAACCTCTGTAGCATCCTCTGCCCCATAGTAGTCAAAGAGATGATAGGCTCTACCTGTAAGCTTGGCAAATCTATCCATCTCCTCTTGTAGGATTTGAGGCACTTTTTGATAATATCTATTGACACTCTCTCGACCTTGAAAATAGACATCAGGATTTTGTGCTGTTCCTCTAAGCACGGGTCTATCAGGAGTCAAGGCTCTCTTTTTATGGGCATTGACTAGCTCTATATCTATCATCTGCTTCATAATCTCTTCGTCTATTAACTCAATCTTGCTAACCTCATGAGAGGTTCTAAACCCATCAAAAAAGTGCAAAAAAGGAACTCTAGCCCTAAGCGTAGCTGATTGAGCAATCAGAGCAAAATCATGAGCCTCTTGAACAGTAGCAGAAGCTAATAGTGCAAATCCTGTTTGGCGAACCCCCATTACATCTTGATGGTCTCCAAATATAGATAACCCCTGCATAGCCAAACTACGAGAAGCGACATGAAAAACTGTTGATGTTAACTCCCCTGCTATCTTATACATATTGGGTATCATTAGTAGCAGACCTTGGGAAGCTGTAAAAGTAGTAGTCAATGCTCCTGCTTGAAGTGAACCATGCACAGCCCCACTAGCTCCCCCCTCGCTCTGCATCTCATAGATAGTAGGGATTGTTCCAAATATATTTTTCTGCTTTTGTGTACTATACTCATCACAATGCTCTGCAATAGGAGAGGATGGGGTGATTGGGTAGATTGCTATTACTTCATTGATTTTGTGAGCTACGAGAGCTACTGCTTCGTTTCCATCTATAGTTATATACTGTTTTAACATTTTGGTATTTCCTATTTTTATTATATTACTCTTAATAAACTTTTTCTACTCCAATGGGTCATTAAATCGTTTTGAGTATGGGGAAGATGGGATTTTTATTGAAATAGAAGGTCTTTTACTAGAGTCATAATTCTACCATTCTATATCAAACTTCCTTAGAAAATAATTAATATTTTTGGATTTTTTATGTTCTCTTCTGTGTCTATGTAGTAGTTAATGTAGCTCTCTCTTTGGAGGCATATCAATATAGATAACTCCTATATCTTGTAGACTCTCTTTTGTCTCTTTTATCTCAAAGTTATATCGTGCTACACCTTTATAACCTCTTTGGTGAACAAAAGTGATATTATATACTCCTGCTTGGACATGATGAATGATAAATTTCCCCTCCTTATTGGTAAAACTCATTCTCTTCTCTCCACTCTCTCGATTAAAGACCTTGAATGCTCTATTTATTAGAGGTTTATGAGTTGCTCTGTCGTAGAAAAAGCCCTCAATTGAGTAGAAGTTGTCAATAGCTATATTCATCTGTGAACCTGTACGATAGTTACTTGTAAATTTTGCCTCTGAGGAGGTTAGGTCTATACCAAAATCCAATTGAGACTCATCAACAAAAAGCTCTCTATGGGTATAGTCTCCTATCTCAATAGTATAGGTATCATATTTGTCGCTATCACTTTTGTGGTAACCATTTATCCCTAACGGCTCTTTGAGTCTATCATCATTATCTACGATAATAAAACTAGAGTTAATAGGTGTAGTGATAGTAGCTCTATCTCCTGCAAACACAACACCTGTGGAGAGTTGAAGAGATAGAGTATCATTTCTCTGCCCCTCTTTATAATCACTTATACGATAAGTTGTATCCAATTGAAACTTCTCATTGTTATAATCAGCATCAAGATTGTATCGTATAGATTGAGAGTTTCTCTCTATCTGTAGACCACTATCTAAACCATATCTTCCTCTGTTTTTATGACGAATATGTAGCTGTTGCTTCTCTTCGTTGAGATACTGTTTATACCTACCACTATATCTATTAAATTGATACTCCAAATTAAAAGAGATTATCTGCTCATCTCTATCTTGATTGTTACGGTTATCTTCAAAATTTATCTCTGTCATTAGATTACCAAAATTTTTTCGTAAAAGCAGAGCATATTTCTCCTCTCTCTCCTCCTCTTTGATATAGTTAGAGGCAGAGAGACCAAAAGTAATATCTCTGTTTAGTTGAGTGTAGAAGTTGGCACGATAGAGTTTTGAGGCTCTATTTGAGTTACTATTGAAACTAAGATACTCTTTTTCAATATCCTCATACCCTAGATTTAGTGTAGATACCCCTATATTAGTTCTATACTCTACTCCTCTTTTGTAACCTATCTTTTGACTATTTTTGCTCTGAACAACATAGGCATCAAATAGACCAAAATCACTACCCAAAAGAGTATCTATACTCGTAGCAAAATACTCCTCTGCCGTCTGTAGACCTACTTTTAATGTAATATTATCAAACAGACCATATCGAATATAGGAGGAGGTGATTTTTTTATCTTTATGGTATACCCATCCATTATCTCCCTGTTCACTCTCTACTCCTACACCAAAACCATAAGAGAGAAACCCTTTTTGTACTATTTCTGAGTAGTAAAAATCATTAAACTCAATAGTCTCTATCTTGCCCCCCTCTTCTATGATTTTTAATCTGATTTTATTGATGCCACTAGAGAGATGCAAATCATATAGATTGTGTGTCCCTGCATCAAGCTCTATACTATTGCGATAATGCTCATTGATATAAATCTCTACACGACTTCTATTCTGTATAAAAAACTCAAATGAGTTAACTCTACTACTCTTTTTCTCTCTATAGTTATCACCTATATTCAAGTTTTTCTCTACACTAATACCAAACCCCTCCATATGAGAGACTCTTTTGTCTATAGGCAGAGATATATCTCCTAGTTGGTAGCGTAACTGACTCTCTCTATCATCTCGAACTAATCTTACCCTTCCTCTTTGAACTCTCCTCTCCTCCTCATAGTAGTTAACTCTCCCCTCTAAAATTGTATCTTTTATATTCAAAAATAGCTCTGATGAGAGATTGAAACTCTTCTCCTTTAGAGAGTCTGTATACTGTTGATTGAGATATAGGTTTATACCTCCAGAGTACTCCTCTGGAGGTATCGAACCATTGGTATCATTACGGTAGCGTCTACCTAGGTTAATTGTAGATGCTTTTTTGAGCTGAACAGGTAGAGATATATCAATCATAACCATTTTGCTATTATATCTACTCTGTATGCCTAGTTGCTCCAAAGCGTTTAGTGGAACAAATCCATCTCTGCTACTCTTGATTATAAACTTATCTCTATACTCTTTTTTTAGAAGTGAAGATATATATTTTAGCGTCTCTTTGGTGATAAATATCTGCTCATGACTATCAATCTCGACTAAAACCTCATCCTGTAGGACTCTATTTACTCTAAGAGGAAGATAGATTCTTCTACTCTCTATCTTTGTTGAAGTTTGAGCCAAAAGTCTCTCTTTTAATAGAGCATTTTTCTCCTCTAAACTCATCTCTCCAAACAGAAAGGAGATAGCAATAAGAGATATAATTGAAGTTTTTTTCATTTAATTAGCACTAACTGTTATATTCAAAACAGCACTATACTCCCCTGCCATAAGAGTTTGGGTTAGAGGCTCTGTAACAAATCTCATCTCTCCAACCTTATCTCCCCCATTTTTACCACTTATTAGCGTAAAAAAGGTGTTATTATCTACTCTCTTCTCTACCTCTCCACTCTCTTGATAGTAGTAGCTCATCTCAATCTGATAATTCTCATCAATAGTATGAGTTAAAGGGGAGGTATCAAACTTGATTTTTATATCACCTTTTGTATTATTTTTGACAAAAACATCCTCTCTCTTCTCATTGTTCTGATTTAATCTAAAATTTCCATAATCAACAAGAGCATCGAGAAAAAAGAGTCCATCCTTAAAAGAGGAGAGAGATTCAAATCCAATAACTGTAACCTGCTCTACCTCTCCTTGGGCATCAAAATCTGCACTAGAGGACTCTCTTATATCTCCCAATCCAACTTTTATATCTTTTGAAAAGCTATATTTCCCTACGGTTTGTGTATCTAAGAGCGAAGCTATAACAATACGGATATACCCCACAACAGTATCTCCATCTCTTCCACTTGCTCCCTCCTCCAAAAGTGTAAATGCTACTCCACTACTAATAGTAGTCACAACTGAACCATTCTGTATATACTGCATAGAGAAATCTATCTTCTCCCCATCACTATTTTCCAAATCAGTTTTGTCTGTAACTGTCATGCTAACTTCATCATTTGAGTTTGTATCTACATAAATAGGAATATCTAGCACTTTGAGATTGACATCACCCACTCTCATAATAGTAGTAAACTCACTATCAATATCATCTACACTAATTATATTACCTGAACAGCTCTGTCCAGATACTGTACCCACCTCCAAACAGCTAACAGGGTCTATAGGTGGTCTAATTGGTAATCCAAAAGCATTCAAAAAAGAGATAGAGATAACTAACTGTATCCATAGATTTTTCATTTTTCCTCTAATCTAATCTTTTTAATAGCATTAACTGAAACAGAAGATATTCTCTTAAGCAAAAAGTTATTTGTTCTACCATGTAGTACTCGCCTAAACTCTGCCCCTTTTACATCATCTATTGTCAATTTCTGCTCTCTATCTTTTGTTGTTACGATAAAATCATAAAGCTCAATATTGGGAATTGCACTCGCCTCTCCACTATTTGTAACCTCTATCTCTACCCCCTCTCTCTGTTTATGAAAAGCTGATATATAGAGATTGGGCTTATTATCAGGTTGTTTAACAAAAAGTAGTCCCTCATAGCTAAATCTCATTTTAACTTCAGCTTTTATCTTTTTGTCTAGTCTCTGAACCATCTTGTCAGATAGGTCAATATTTAGCTCCTGTGCAACTACTCTAAAGACCTCCTCTTGTGGAGGAAGAGCTTTTCTCATATATCTAATACGCACATTTTTGGTCTCTTGGGGATTTAATACAAACTGTGAAGGGTAATATGAAACCTTATCTGTTTCTATCCGTTCTTCTCTGTTATTATCAGTATCCACCAATTCCAAAACAGAGATAACAACAGCCACAGGCTCTTTGGTAGGATTAGTTACTCTAAAGATAATATGTTTATCATTTCTACTCTCCAAAGTAGCATATAGTGGAGTCATAGTAATACTATGAAGAGAAGAGAGAGATAAAACTAGTAAAATAATAAACTTCATCTCATTATTTTATAGATTTTTAACTAGCACTAATAGTTACAGTCAAATCTGCAGCATAAGTTCCTGCTACTTGGTCATCATCTGCATCTGGTGCAACAGTAAACTTATCACTGATTGCATTGCTACCAGTATTTGCTTTACTCGCAATTGTAATTGGATTACTTCCATCTGTACTAAGTTTGGTAGAGCCTATCTTGTACTCTACAGAGATAGTCTCTCCTGATACACTATCTTTTAGGTCATCTCCATTGTTACTAGTAATAGCAATAGCTACAGCACCTCCAGCAGGGATATTGGTTTTGACATAGATAGAGCGACTAGATGCGGCAAGAGCGTTACTATTAAAATCATCCACCTCATGTGCACCCAAATCGATAGTTGCATCTATAAATCTATCATCTCCTAATTTCTCTCCATTTACGGCATCAAAACCTACAACTGCACTAGGCAAGACTTTTCCTGTGATACTAATCTTGTTATCTGCCATAACACCTGAGTTCCATAGAAGTAAAACTGTTGCCAATGATAAAAACTTTTTCATTTTTTCCCTTTTAATAAATATTATTAATTATACTCATAAAAAAATTAAGAAAAGATGAAAAAAATAAATCTAAAATTTATTTTAAATTATTTATTATTAATAAAGAACAGAATAAAGTAGAATAGACTCTACAATAACTCTGCTACCTCTTTGGCGTGATAGGAGATAATTATATCAGCTCCTGCTCTTTTGAATCCTATCATAGTCTCCATCATTACCTTTTCATAATCTATTATTCCTGCTTTTCCTGCCATTTTGAGCATACTATACTCGCCACTTACATTATAGACAGCTAGGGGTAGAGATGAACTCTCTCTTATATCTCTGACTATATCCATATAGGCTAGAGCTGGTTTAACCATTAGTATATCTGCTCCCTCTTTTTCATCCTCTAGGCTCTCTAGTATTGCCTCTCTCCTGTTAGCTGGATTCATCTGATAACTTCGTCTATCTCCAAAACTAGGAGCAGATTCAGCCACATCTCTAAAAGGTCCATAGTAGGAACTAGAGAACTTAGTAGAGTAGGACATAATCGGGATATGAGAGAAGTTTGCACTATCAAGCCCTTTTCGTATAGCTGTTATCATACCATCCATCATACCACTCGGTGCTATCATATCAGCTCCTGCTTTTGCATGGATGATTGCCTGTTTGGCTAGATTATCTAGTGTGATGTCATTATCCACTGTCTCTAAGATAGGGTCAAGCACTCCACAGTGTCCATGGTCTGTATATTCACAAAAACACAAATCAGTCACCACAAACATATCAGGGTGAGTCTCTTTTATCTTTTTGATACTTGATGAGATAACTCCATGTTCACATAGAGCATCAGAACCAACGCTATCTTTTGTATCAGGAATCCCAAATAGGATAATAGAGTAGATACCTAGCCCCTTTAGAGTCTCACACTCTTTTAGTATCTCATCTATACTCATCTGAAATACACCTGGCATTGAGCTTACCTCTTTTTTTATCCCACTACCCTCTTTGATAAAGAGTGGATAGATAAAATCATTAATACTCAAATGAGTCTCTTGGAGTAGGTCTCGTAGTACGGGATTGATTCGTTTTCGTCTAAATCGTGTAAACATAACTGTAACCTTATTTTGTTTTGGCGAATTTTAGCATAAAGTGATA
>CAZSHP010000058.1:0-12573 GCA_964606545.1 uncultured Sulfurovum sp.
GCAAACAGTTTAATATAACAGAGAGTAAAGATGGATTAATATTTGAAGAGTATAAGGGGAAAGCTATCTTTTTAATTATATTTGGACATAACTGCCCTCCATGTAAAGCAGAGATACCAGAGTTTGTTGAGCTTGCAGAGAAGTATAAAGATAAACTTCAAATTATTGCTATAGAGCAACAAAAATACAGTGTAGAGCAACTCAAAATATTTAAACAAGAGAATGGGATTAACTATAGTTTGATTGCAGGTAAAGACTACAATGATTTTATAGGCTATATAGCCGACAAAGCTCAATGGAGAGGAGCTATCCCTTTTATGATTGCTCTAGATAAAAATGGTGCTGTAAATCTTATAAAACAGGGCTTTATTCCTAAAAATACACTAGAGGAGTTAATTGAGAAGTTAACAAAATAAGATAAATTAAAAATAGGAGGAATATAGATGAATAGGAAAACAGTTGTATATACAGCTACACTTTTAACATTAGCAATACTCAATACAGGATGTGTTGAAAAATATTTTAATAGTGAAAAAAGAGTAAAAAATATAGAAACAGTAGAATCATTACCAAATATAACTACGGAAGCCTCTAATGCAGAGTGTGTAGATGAGATAAAACCTCAAAAAAATAACTGTGACAGAGGAATCATACCTGCAAAAGAGGTCAATGATATACCCGAACAGGGAGAGACTTATAAACTAAAAAGTATAAGAGGAAAAACCATCCATATTGTTAAAGGTTCAAAAGGATACAGTTTTCCTGAATATAAAAGTAAAATAGTACTACTAGAGATGTTTGGAAAAGATTGTCCTCACTGTATAAATCAATTACCCATTATTAAGCAAATTCGTAATAGATATAGAGGAAAATTGGAGGTTATCGCTATTCAATCCCAAGATAGAATGTCCAAATTTATTGCTAGTAGTTATATAAATAGTCATAAAATTAGATACCCAATAATTGAAGGTGAAGATGCCATCAACTTACAAAGAGATATACAAGAGACTTTTGGTTGGACAGGTATACTACCCTATATACTTATAATTAAAAATGGTATAGTGACATA
Organism: uncultured Sulfurovum sp.; assembly: GCA_964606545.1. Classification (GTDB taxonomy): domain Bacteria; phylum Campylobacterota; class Campylobacteria; order Campylobacterales; family Sulfurovaceae; genus UBA1140. The sequence goes on from CAZSHP010000058.1 coordinate 1,070, forward strand.
TATACATGACAGAGGTGAATCATCGTATAAAGAGTTAAAAAAAGATATAGATGAGCTTCTTTAAACTAAATGGATAAGTCCATTCTCTATTGCTATCAAACCATCTAACTCTGCTTCATAGACTCTAGTGGAGTATTTAGAGATAGCCTCATCAAGTGTAGGTGAGGTTTGACAAAAATAGAAAAAATCATCTCTCTCTATAGAAGTATTTTGTGGTACAACCCCATAACGATTTGAAAATGACTCAATATCATAAATAGGTTTTGCTAACCCCAACTCCAAAAGCTGATTAGTTCCCTTACTTTCACCCAAACGATGTGGAAGAACAAATATATCTCTTCCCATATTTATAGCAAACTCCACCGAACGCATAGAGCCACTACCCTCATCTGCTTCTGTAACTATCAAAATATCACCAAGTGCCACAACTAACTCATTTCTCACTACAAAACTCCATGGTGTAGCTTTGAAAATTGGAGGAAATTGACTCAGTACTAACCCACTATTCTCTATCTGCTCTATAAGAGACCTATTGACAGCAGGATAACGAATATCTAAGCTATTTGCTACTACAGCAATTGTATTTTCTACTCCTGCACCATTATGAGATATAGCATCTACCCCCATTGCCACTCCACTTACTATACAGACTCCTCTACTAGAGAGAGCTTTAGCCAATGTATAAGTGAACTGCTTCGTATAACTAGAGGGTCTTCGAGTCCCTACGATAGATACCTTTGGTCTTCTTAATAAATCTCTATCTCCAATAGCATATAACTCTTTGGGATACCTCTTCATATCCTCTAATTCAGGTATAATCTCCTCTATTAACTCCATGAAAACCTCTTCTGTTTTTTTGGTACAACAAGAAGAGTCATTATACTCTCATCCTGCAACTCATAATATCTAGGTATCTGCTTATATAGATTATGATATATCCTCTCTGTCTCACTTAAACTTACAAATTTATGTCTTAGAGCATCTCTATACTCAGATAACTCTTCTATGATAATACGAAGTTTTTTAACAAAAGCATCACTTTTATTAATCTCTCGATTTCTATGTAGAGAGTCTCTATTTCTATCAAAAGCATCTTTTAATCGTTTTAGATTATCCAAGCTTAGTGTCAAATTTAAAATATGAGTATCAACTCTACTCTGCTCTCTCTTTACTCTACTATACTGTGTCTTTAACTGTGTACCTAAAATAATCAACTGCTCTCTCTTCTTATTTTTTACTAACTCTATATTCAGATATTTATATAAAAGTTGACTAAATAAACTCTCTTCTATTTTTAAATCATTCAAAATAGACTTTATAGCCAAGAATAGTACCTCATCCACCTCCATATGCTGTCTAACAAGCTCTATCTTAGCACTCTTGTCTGACTCTTGAACAATTTTTGACACTATCTTCCGAAATGTTGCTTCGGGACTGTTTAATATATTTTTAACATAAGATTCAATAGCCATAAATACACCTTCTTAAATAGATATGTTAATTATAACTTATTATTGTTAAAAGATGTTTTAAATTATTGAACTATTATAAAAATAGCCTCCAATATGTCAAAGCTAGAGTAAATGTAACTACGATTCCAAAGATATTTAAAAAGATTCCTCTTTTTGCCATCTGAGTAGTTGTGACATCTCCTGTAGACATCGCTATAGCATTAGGAGGTGTAGCAATTGGCAACATAAAAGCATAACTAGCAGATATAGCTACAATCAACATAAATAGTGTAGGGTCAAGACCACTCTGCTCTGCAAAGGGGTAGATAATTGGTATCATAATAGATGTAAGAGCTGTATTACTTGTAAGTTCTGTAGCAAAAACAACCGTTATACCTATAATAAGCATCAAAACAATAGGAGGAAGATAGTTAAAACTTACCAATATATTGGCTACCTCTACTGCCAATCCTGTCTTTTTAAATGCCATAGCAATAGAGAATCCTGCACCAAATAGAAATATAATAGCAAAAGGTATCTTTAGAAAATCCTCTTTCCACTCTAATAGGTCAACCTTTGGTAAAAAAAGGAAAAGTCCAAATGCAAGTAGAGTTAACTTCTCATTTACTAAAATACCAAAAAAATATTTAAGTATCGGATTCATAGCCAATATCAGCGCGAGTGAAACAAGTATCCAAACAAGCTTTTTTTGATTATATGTCAAGTGTAGGTCTTGAGTATCAATCTTAACCAATTTAAAATTCTCATTTTTAAACCCATAGAGCAAAATCTCTGCAGCTAATACCATCATTATAATGGCCAAAGGTAACATCATAGCTATCCAAGTAGCAAAAGGTATCATCTCTAACATATTTGTCTCTACAAAATCCATAAGTATTAGATTCGGAGGAGTCCCTACAGGGGTAATAATTCCCCCTATCAAAGAGGCATAAGCCACCCCTAATAGTAGACGAAACTTATAATCTACATTATCTGTCAAAAATGCAGCAATAGGTATAATTAACAGAGCTGTAGTAGTATCAGATAGAATAGAGCTAAGAAGACCTGCTGTTAACATCAATGAGTATAGTACCCCTCTAGGTGTATTTGGAAAAAGAGAGAGAAGTTTAGTCGCCAATCTCTTATGTAGTTCCGATTTCTCTGTAGCAATTGCTAATAAAAATCCACCGATAAATAAAAAGATTGTAGTCTTAGAGTAGTTAGTAACTACATCCTTAGAGTCAACCAGTCCAAAAAGAGGAAAGAGAAGTATAGGCAGAAGAGAAACTATCCCCATATGTAACCCGCTATTAGTCCAAAGCGTTACAAGAAAAGCTATAACACCAATAAGTCTAGCCTGAATATCTGAGAAATGAATTAGTGCTATAACATAAAAGAGTATACCTATTATCAAAGCATATATAATAAGTCTATAACTCTCAAAAAACGGTTTAAATCTATCTATTACATCCTCTATAATAGGTCGATAGCTCTCAAAAAATGATTTTAAACTTCTCATAATATCTCCATATTTTTAAATAAAAGATAATAGCATAAAATAAGTTAATAGAAATAGTTAAAAAAGTAATTTGGATTAAAAGATAAAAATATAACCTCTTTTGGAGATGGTTTTTATAAAATTGTAGTTTAATTTCATTCTTAGTCTCTGTATCAAAGTTCTTATTCTATTTGAACTAGCAGCATCATTTGGCCACAATTCATATTCTATTATATGATTTGGAACGATACTATTTCGATTCTCAATCAGAAGGCTCAATAGTTGAGTCTCTTTTTTCGTTAGAGAAATTAACTCCCTTTTGTAGTACAAAAAATTATTTTTTTTATCAAAACTAAACTTATTATCAAGAGCTAACATCTCTACATCTTTAACTCTATTCTTAGCCATACTAACTCCTGCATATAACTCTTTTCTATCAAAAGGTTTACTTAAATAGACAAGTGGCTCCACCTCTATGGCTCTATTTATATTCTGATTATCACTATTTGCAGTCAAAAAAATTATTATTATATCCCTATACTTACCTCTCATCTCCAAAGCTGTATCTATACCATTTTTGCTTCCCTCCAAAAATATATCCATTAATACCAAATCTATATGAGACTCATCTACTCTCTTTAGTGCATCTACACCATTTGTAACTATATCAACTACTTCACAATCCAAACTCTCTAAATAGCTACTAATCTCAAAAGCTACTATACTCTCATCTTCCACAACTAAAACTTTTAACATATCAAAATTTGATAATAGAGACTGTATGAAAACTAGAATCTACTACTATATCTCCTTTGAGTTGATTTTTCACAATAATCTGTACTAATTTTAGACCAAGAGATAACTTTGTCTTCTCTATCTTATAACCTTTACCACTATCTCTTATCTCTAAAAATCTTAAACCATCTTTTTTATATAATTTTATATCTATTGTACCTCTATTTTTATCAAAAGCATATTTAAAAGAGTTTGTTACTAGTTCATTAATAATTAATCCAACATATATAGCCTCTTTTATGGGTAGTTTCATATCAACTTTTTGAGAGATTATAATATCTCTCTTATCCATAACATAGGCTAACTCATAAACCAACTCCTCTATATACCCTCTCATATCTATTGTCTTAAAACTATCTTTTGATAATAAAATGGAGTATGTCTTAGCTATTGCATTTATACGATTCTCTACAGTATGTAACTTCTCTTTTACCATTTTGGACCTGATACTATCTGCTTGAAGTCTAATTATTGATAATATAATCTGTAGATTATTTTTGACTCTGTGGTGAACCTCTTGCAATAGAAGCTCTTTCGCTTCCAATGCACTATTTAACTCTTTTGTTTTTCTAGTTACCTCTTTGGTAATAAGTTTTTCTCTATCCTTTAGCTCTTGAAAAATCTGCCTATCTGCTCTTTTTTTCTCCTCCTGTAGAATCAAATACCTATCTGCAAATGCCAATGATAATACCAATGCCTCTATAGCTGTTGACCAAATAAGTATATTTTGAAAATAGACCATCACAGATGCTAATCCCAAAGCATCTACAATAATCATTATATATGACCAAAATACCACTCCAAATCCTACAATAAATAATCTAGCCTCTTTTAGACCTTTTATATAAGCATAGATACCACAAACAAGATTTCCAATAATAAAAACTGCTCCTGTCAAAATAACAATATTTAACGAATACTCCTCTAGGGGGTCTAATAGAAAAAACTCAAAGAGCAAAATAGATATTATGCTCTTATAGAATAATCTTATTGAAGGTAACTTGTCTGTTTGTAGAAAATTCATAGCAAAAAGTGCTGAAGAGAGTATCAAAAAGAGTATCTTATCAATAGTAAGTGTTGCCTCTATAGCTATAAACTCACTAGGGAAATATATCTGTGTAATCCCTAGATATGTCATCTGCTGATATACAAGAGCCAAAAGATATAGACTATAATAGGAGTAACTCTTATCTCTAAGATAGAGAGATACCATAAAGGTATAGAGCATCATAGCAATGATAACCCCCATGAGAAGTATATTTATAAACTGTTTAGCTCTATCTTGCTTTAAAAAGCTCTCTCTCTCTCTTAGAAATAGTGAAAAATCTATAGGGGTATATCTTGAGGATACTCTTAGATAGTAACTCTCTTTTGATAGAGGCTTAAACTTTAGCTCAAAAATATAGGGAATAGTAATATGTCTATCTCTCTGATATAACATACCATTTTGTAATATAGGTTTAAGCTCTGAAGAGAAGAGAGAAATCTCCTCTAATAGAGGTGAAGAGAAGAGTAAAAATTTATCTATCTCATGATTAGTTAAATTTTTAAAATCTATCTTTATCCAAAGATAGCTGTGATTTACTCCAACATTAATATGCTCTTTGTGGTAAGGTTTTAGCTCTTTTAATAATTTAACTTTAGAGATACTCTTCTGACCTATATATAAATAGCTATTTTGAAGCAGAGATTGCTCTTTGGTCACATCGATATAATTAGCCAAAGAGAACTTCAAAAAAAGCATAATAATTAGTAGTATTCTCATAAAAATCCTAAAGAGATAACGATTGCTTTGTTATTTTAACAAAAAATAATTAAGTTAATTAGATATTCAAAAAATAACTCATTAATAACTACAACCTATTTACCAACAATTATGCTCTCATCCACCACCTAAAGGAGGTGCTTTTTCGCTATTTTGTGATAAAATACACTTAAAAAAGGTACCAAATTTATGAAACAGTCAACAGCCCTAAATATACTAAAAGCAGGAGAAAATGTTTTCATAACAGGTTCAGCAGGTACAGGTAAAACCTATCTACTAAATCGTTATATAAAATACCTAAAAGATAGGGAGGTCACCCCTGCAATAGTCGCACCCACAGGTATAGCTGCATCTCATCTAAAAGGACAGACTATCCACTCATTCTTTGGTATAGGTATTAGGGAAGTTGTTGACAATGAGTTTATAGATAAACTAATATCCAAAAAATACCTCAAAAAGAGATTTGAGAGTTTTAATGTATTGATTATTGATGAGATTTCAATGGTCTCACCTGAACTATTCTCAACTATGGATAGAGTCCTTCAAGCATTCAAAAACTCACCTGAACCCTTTGGAGGTGTTCAAGTGATAGCCTCTGGGGATTTTTTTCAACTTCCACCTGTCTCAAAAGAGCCAAGAGAGAAGAGATTTGCTTGGCAATCTCCATCTTGGAGAGATTTGGACTTTAGAACCTGTTATCTTGATGTAAAATTTAGACAAGATGATGGTGTCCTCATAGGTATACTAGATGATATAAGAGCAGGAGATATATCACAAAAGACCTACGATACTCTACACTCATGTCATCTAAAAAAACTAAATAAAAACCATAAACCCACCAGACTATACACTCACAACATAGATGTAGATAGAATCAATAATCATGAACTAGAGAAGCTAGACTCTCCAGCTAGAGAGTATAGCCACATCTCAAAGGGTTCACCAAAACATATAGAGAAGATATTTAACACAGCCATGGTTATGGAAAAAGTAGTTCTAAAAAAAGATGCTATTGTTATATTTATAAAAAACTCTCCAGAACAGAGATATGTCAATGGAACAACAGGTATAGTAGTAGGTTTTGATAAAAAAGATGGAATGCCTATAGTCAAAACTGCATCTGGAGATAGAATATTTGTAACTGTTGAAGATTGGACTATAGAGGATGAGGATGGTAAAAATATAGCTACAGTATCTCAAATCCCTCTGCGTCTAGCATGGGCCATAACTATACATAAATCTCAAGGTATGACACTAGATGCTGTAGAGATAGACCTATCAAAAACATTTGAAGTTGGACAGGGATATGTCGCTCTCTCTCGAATAAAAAATATAGAGGGACTTAGGCTAATAGGTCTAAATGAGATGGCTTTAAGAGTTGACCCACTAATACTAAAAGTAAATAGCAGAATCCAATCAGCTTCACAGAGAGCAACAGAGGAGCTAGAGAAGATTTCAGATTTACAAGAGAGACAAAGAGAGCATATATTAAAACTTGGTGGAAAAATCAAAAGAAAAAAGAGCTAATAGTTTAGCTCTAAACTACTCCAATTTATTACGAACATTATACAAATCCCAATATATATCTATAGCTTTATCCAAATCCTCATCACTCAAAAATGATTTTTCCTTTACAGAAAATCTATCCAAAAAGAGCTTTGACATAACAGAATCCTCTTTTGTTGGATTTTTTAAAAACTGTTTTAGTGTCGCTTTTACACTCAACTCTCCACTATACTCCTTGAGATATTTCATAAACATTCTCTCTAGTGTCGTAGACATACCATACTTATGACATGGAACACAGTTTCCCTCATAGATATTCGTCTCTTCTAAGTTCATTGAGTTTATTGCTATAGTTATATTTCTCTCTGTCCTCTCTGTCACCTCTGCGATAGATAGTGAGAAAAAAATCCACATAATAATCACTATTCTAAGAATCATTGTCTAACCCACCTTTTGAAAAATTAACTCGTATAGATGTACCCTCTCCAAGCTTTGATTCAACAACTATTTTTAGATTATACTCATCTGCTATAGCCTTGACTATATTGAGACCTATACCAAATCCACCCTCTGTACTTGTAAACCTGCTATACCTCTCAAATATTGCATTTACTTTAGTTGTCTCAATCCCTATCCCACTATCTTTTACTATGAAATAATCCTCTCTTAATATTATATTTATAGCTCCTGAGCGTTTATTATATTTTATAGCATTGGAGATAAGATTATCAATTACTCTTGCTATCTTCGCTGAATCTATAAAGATTTTACTATCCTCTAAATCAAGAGAACATGAAATTTTCTTGGAACTTGCCAATAGATGAAAATAATCTGCTCTATCCTGCATTAATGCCTTTAAATCCACCCATTCATCATTTGAACTTCGATTGTGTCCAAGAGATAAAAATGTCAAATCTTGATATAGATGAGATACTGTTTTAGCTGCAATATTTATTCTATCTATCTTCTTTATATTTTTTGCTACCATCTGTTCTCTATCTATCATCTCAATATTTGCCAATATAGCTGAGATTGGAGTATTTAACTCATGTGTTGTATCTTTTATAAAATTATCAAGAAGATTAACTGAATCTTTCATAGGTTTTAGAAGAATCTGAACAAAAAATAGCCCAAAAATACCCAAAATTATTAAACCAATTAGACCAAATATAATAATTTTAGTTATAACAACTTTGTGCCATGCCCTATCCTCTGGAATTTCAATAATCAAAAACATCGCACCAAGATAGTAATCGTCAAGATATTTAACAAAGTGTAGACTATCCCCTGCACGATAGACCTCTTTACCAAAATTGATATTATCTTTGTGCTTTAGAGTGGAGAATATAAGAACTTGTTCAATATCATATATAGCACTCTCATATCTGTTATCTCTAGGGTACTCTGTTTTGGCTGGAAAGTAGTGGTGTAACATCTTTAGCCTCTTTACCTGCTCATTGGCATAGTTAGAGAGTTCTGTTCTCACCTCAGCAAACATCAACTGCTCCTGCCCCGTGTAGTACATTGAACTAAGTAGAGAGAGTAACCCTACTACTAGTAAAATATAGAGAGTTAAAAACCTATATAATGACTGTTTCTCATTTCGACGAAGTAAACTTATATCCCTGCTTCTTGATACTGACAATTCTATCCTTACCTATAATTTTTCTGATATTTTTAATATATGTTCTTAGAGCCGTGTCACTTGGGTCTTCATCAAAATCCCACAACTCTTTATATATTCTATCGTGTGATATAACCTCATCTTGATGTTTCATAAAGAGTTTAAATAGTGCAGACTCTTTGTTTCCTAATGTTTCAGGCTTATCATTAACAATAAGTTCATTTGATTTTGTATTGTATTGTATATTTTCACCCAAAGTTATAAGTTCTGATATTTCATGAAAGAAGCCCCTTCTCAAAAGGGTCTCAACTCTAATAAGCAACTCCTTTAATACAAATGGTTTTCGTATATAATCATCACAACCACTCTGAAACCCTTTTTCTAAATCATCTACACCATCTAATGATGTTATAAAGATAGATGGAGCTACCACCCCATTCTCTCTAGCCTCTTTCAATACAGTAAAGCCATCTATCCCTGGAGTGTTAACATCCAAAAGAAGTAAATCATATTTACTCTCGTATAGCCTATCTTGTGCTTCATAACCATCATAGGTAGACTCAACTAGATAATCCTCCTCCTCCAAAAAATCTGTTATAGTATCATTGAGATTGGCATCATCTTCAAGTAATAGTATCTTCGCCTTAGACATCACATTCTCCTAAATTCATATCATACAACATTATATCATGAGTTTGATTATATAAAATCACAATTTGATAATTTTATACAAATTGTTTTGCCCAGTTGACTAATCTCTGCACACTCATAGCTCCAGAGACTCTCTCTCTCTCCTCTGTACCCTTAAATGCAATTAGAGTAGGAATACTCCGTATATTATAAGCTGCACCCAAATCTTGATGCTCCTCTGTATTAACTTTTAAAAATTGCGCCTGTAGTGGCATGAAGAGTGCAGCCTCTTCATAAGCAGGAGCCATCTGACGACAAGGGCCACACCATGGAGCCCAAAAATCAACAATTACAGGTATGTCACTATTGACCAATATATGTAAAAGATTCTCCTTATCAACCTCTATAGGTCGAGAGTCCAATAGAGACTCTTTACAGTGACCACAATTTGCTTTTGCATAACTATCTCTTTTTGGTATCTTATTTACTTTTCCACAGTGTGGACATACCACTTTCACTTTTTCACTCATATATATTTTCCTTTTTTATTTAACATTATAGCTCATAAATATTAACAAATCATCAATATGGTATAATAGTTCTATAAATTTACCAAAAGCAAAGAGTCAATGAGAATTTTTAAATATCTAATCTATACTATACTACTCTCTATATCTATAGTGATTCTATATATTTCACTCTCATATATATTGACTCTCTTTCCCCAAAAAACTCCTCTATCTTTGAATAAAAAAACTGAAACTATCTATCTTCTATATGATGATATGCACAGTGATATTATCATAAATATAGATAAATCAAAATATAATTGGAGAAAACTCCTCCCTAGACTAATAAAAAATCGAAAAGAAGGCTATATAGCATTTGGTTGGGGAGATAGAGAGACCTATCTAAATACTCCCACATGGAGCGACCTAAAAATCTCTACAGCACTAAAAGCACTATTTTTAAATACCCCCTCTCTTATACATGTAGTCTACTACAAAAGAATCAATAGATTCAAATATATCAAACCTATCAAAGTATCAACAGCTCAAAAAGACGAGATAGAGAGGAGGATTTTAGAGAGTTTTGGAGAGAAGATAGTTTTTAAACAGAGAGTAGAGGGCTATAGCAATATATTCTACAGTTCACCATATAGATATAACCTCATCAGAACTTGTAATACTTGGACAGGAGATATTCTAAGAGAGTCCAATATAACTATGAGCTACTGGACTCCATTTAGTTTCAATGTGGTGGATTCTCTCCCATAAATTTATGAATCTCCTTCAAAACCCTCCTAGGAGCCTCCTCTTGGGGCATATGCCCAACTTTTTCAAAAATCTTTAAATGGCTATTTGGTAAATCTTTGTGTAGTCTCTTTCCAAACTTATAGGGAATAGATACATCCTTTTTACCCCAAAGTATAAGTGTAGGTATTTTTATATCTTTGTAACTCTTCTCTATAAATTCTATATCATCAGGAACAATATTGTTAACAGTTTTTAGATAAGCATATTTAGCTGATGGCATAGATAGCATCTTAGCAGAGTGGTCTACACTAGAGAGAGGTATAAGCTCATCATTACAAAATGCAAAATTATAAGCCTCTTTGGCAATAGTTTTATCCCCCATAAGATGAATACCCAAAAAACCTATAATAGGATAGGTTAAAACCCTCATCATAGAAGGAAGTTTCTGTGAATAAGACATACTATTTATTAAAATAAGTCTATCTAGTTTATCTCTAATAATCCCCTGCTCCTGCATAAGTGCTAATACAAGTGATACACCTCCACCAAATGAGCGACCCACTACGGTTAGGTGTTTTAGATTTCTCTTCTCTATAAACTCCTTGACTATTTCAGCTTGGTCATATACAGAGTAGTCATCATCTTCAGGTTTCGGAGACTCTCCAAAACCTTTTAAGTCAATAGTAACTAGATGATATTTTTTAGATAAATCATTAACTAAAAAACGCCAAGTATATCGACTCTCTCCAAAACCATGAATAAAAAGCATGGTCTCATTATGCTCTTTTCCATACTCACTAAAAGCCAAATCAAGATGAGTCAGATTACTCTCAACTACTCTCTTCTCCCAAGTTATAGGCTTTTTTACAGCACATCCTACAAATAATAGTGATAAAATGATTAATAATACTCTTAACATAGATAGATTATACCATAATCTTTTATCAATTTTAGATATAATGACTATATGAAAATATCA
>CAZSHP010000059.1:0-12035 GCA_964606545.1 uncultured Sulfurovum sp.
AGTTCCACGAATCTATTAGTTGTCTCTTCTATCGATTTTAAACTCTTGTCATCTTTAAAGTATTTAATCACCTCTTTAAAAATATAAAAAATACGAACTCTCTTTGCTTGACTATTTTGTTCATCAAAAAGCACTTCATTAATAAATTGTGAATGATTCTCATAAGCCGAAGCACAAAAATAATTAAATGCAAATAGATAATTTTCATCATCCATTGGATTATTATCAAAATCATCCATTATCTTTTGTAACCCATCATAGGACTCTATATCGGTCAAGGCTATCAAGGCATGAAGTGGTGTATATGTAGCCCACAAAGATGGGTCTTGGTCTTCAAACTCTTCACCCTCAACTTCATAATATGTCAGTCTATTAAAATCTCCATCCAAAGCCATCTTCAAAAGTTGTGGAGCATATTTTTTGTTAATACTATAAGCAATTAGCCCATCATCTCCATAGAGACCTGTATCTCCATATTCAAATAGTGAATATAGTGCTTTTGGGTATCTTTTTTTTAATTTCTTTAATGTTATTTTCATTTTTGTATCTGTTATCTTTATTTTTTATTGTTTTTTATTATTGTAACAGAATTTTGAGATGTTTTCTAGCTTTTTAGGATTTTTTTCTCATAACCTCTCAAATTAAAATATTTTGAGAGACAAACTCATTCTAAGCTTTAGTATAAAAACCCAAACAACCAAAGAGGAATCTTACCTCCAAACCCAATCTTTATATCATCCAAAGCCAAAAAAGTGGCTATCTGTTTAAAGCTTTTATTTGCTCCTCCTATCTCTACTGTAAACTTCTCATCTATTAAAAAATCCCCTCGTTTTCTCGTCCCCAAACTGCGTTTGGGGATGCATACGAGAATTAAACAAACCAAACCCTCTCAATATCAATCAACCCTCTTTTCCCTTCATAATCTCTAGCACTACTATAACGCCAATGTTTCGCCTCATCTACATATCAGAGATTTAGATTATCACTCTTTTTAAGATAATTTAGGCTATCAAAAACAATTTGTGTTGTCTCTTGTCTTGTAAATATTGGTATCCAATTTAGTATAGTACAAGTTACGAAATGTGGATGTGTTGGTTCATATATCTTATATCTACTTCTGCCCATTTGGAATTATAGCTTGTTTTGTATTAATTGTTTTTTGTAGTTGTTACTCTCGTATGCATCCCCAAACGCAGTTTGGGGACGAGTTAAATCAAACCACTCCCGACACTTCCCAACATCTATAATCTTGCTCCCATATCCATTCCCAATCTCCATAAGTTTCCCATTATCATTGGAGAGAAAGACCTTAACCCCACCAACTACGGCTTTTAGGCTCTCTATTTTGTAAAATTTATCATCTATCATGATGGATAAACCCAAAAAAGGTAATAAAACAGATATATCAGCCTCTTTTTTCTCATTTAGTAGCGTTCCGACTCTATGTTGATGATGAAATAGCCATTTCCAAAAGTTATCTATCTGTTTTGGGTCTGCTATCTGTTTGCTTTCTCCATTTGGTAGATAGATGTTTAATCTACTATAGCTATTTATGTAAAATTTGGTGCTAACTGCCCAATTGTCAATATTTTGGACTGCGTTACAGATAGGTTTTCCACTTTGGGCGTACTCTCGAACTATTTTTTTTCTGAAATCCTCTAGGTTTTTCTCTTTGGATGTCTCTTTTTTGGGTTCTGTTATCTCTATCTGAGCTTTTAGTTTTTTGTTCTCTAGCTCTAGTTTTCGGCATCTCTCTTCTAATTCTTTTTTCTCCTCTATCGCTTTTATAGATGTTCTGTTTAACTCTTGGTCTGCTTTTAGATGCTCTTTTAGGGTTCTATTTTGTAGCTCCAAATCGCTATTTTTAGTCTCTAGTTCCATATTTCTGCTCTCTATAGCATCATTTTCTACTCTATATATCTCATTCTCTTTTTCTAACTCTCGTGCTAGTTGATATTCGTTCTCTTTGTAGTGGCTTAGGTTGTACTCTTTGCCGAGTTCGGTTATAGCTACTCCTCTATATGTTTTGTTTGGATTCCACTCTGCTACTTTGCATCTTTTTGTCTCTATGAGGTTTAATTTTTTGAGTTGGGTTAGTGTGGCTTCTACTGTTTTTGGATGTAGCTTTAAATCGCTCTCTATTTTGGATGAGAGGATTATATAGAACTCATCATCTGTTTTTTTAGCCCAATTTTTGAGCATAAGCAGATGGTACATTACTAACATTTGAGTTTGAGTAAGAGCATGTTTTCGCATAAACAGCAGGTCAATTACTGCTGTTCTTGTGCATTTAGGGAGGGTGCTTGTTGGTACTACAGACATAATTTATCCTTGAAATTGTATTCAAGAGTCCAAATACTAACATCTCTTGTATGATAGAGAGAGATTATCAGCGATTTTTAACGGAAAAATAGTTAAAATCGCGTTTGAGTGGAATTGTTAGTTTTGGATGACTTCGGGATTCCACTCATCTCTCTTTATCGCTTAACATCTGATATGTTGAAATCCTACAACAAACTTCCTTAATCTACAATATTGTGAAAATCGTAGTTTTTTTGTTTAAAAATGTTGTGAGTTTTGGGTTTTCTAAAAGTAATTTTCTTATCTCTCTAAATTGTAGTATTATTATAGTCCCTATTTTTTTAGGAAATTTTTTTCCTAGATTTTTAGGATTATTGAGTAGTTTATCTCTCCATCTGTTATCATTCTGTAACCTTTTTATAATATACTTCTAGTATTTAAAATCAAAGGGATAAAGATGAACAACTCAATCAAGGTTATTCTCGGAGCAGGATTTGCAATAGCTGTGGCTTTCTATGTACACTCTGCGTTTGGAGATATACAAAATGTAGGTTTCCTCATGATAGCAGCCGTTTTTGGTGCTTATATGGCGATGAATATTGGAGCTAATGATGTAGCTAACAATGTAGGTCCAGCTGTTGGGGCAGGGGCGTTGACTATCGGTGGGGCTATTGTTGTCGCCTCTATATTTGAGGCAGCTGGTGCTTTGATAGCAGGTGGGGATGTTGTCAAGACAATCAAAAAGGGAATCATCGACCCATCTGCATTTGCAGGTGACTCTATGATTTTTGTATATGCTATGGCGGCAGCACTATTGGCTGCTGCTCTTTGGTTGACTTTGGCTACATGGTTCAAAGCCCCTGTTTCAACTACTCACTCAATTGTTGGTGGTGTAATGGGTGCAGGTATTGCTGCTGGTGGATTTGCTATTGTATCTTGGGGTACAATGGGTAAAATTGCAGCATCTTGGGTTATATCTCCTGTACTAGGTGGTCTAATTGCTGCAGGATTTCTCTATATTATCAAATCAAAGATACTTTTTCATGGCAACAAATTGGAGTCTGCCAAAAAAGTTGTTCCTATCTTGGTCTCTCTTATGGCTATGGCATTTATAACCTATCTTACTATTAAGGGTCTTAAAAAAGTGTGGGTTGATATTGTAGATATTCTTCCATTTTTACCAGAGACTAAAAAACCAACCATTGGTATAGCTCTAATATTTGGTACTATTGGAGCTATTGTTACCTATATAGTTGTCAAACCTCGTGTAGCATCCAAAATAGAGACCCTTAGTGACGATAGAGACTCTATCAATACACTATTTACTATCCCTCTTATTTTTGCAGCTGCTCTACTAAGTTTTGCTCATGGTGCAAATGATGTTGCAAATGCTGTAGGGCCTTTGGCCGCTATCTTTGATGCACTGTCCAATACAACCATATCTGCAAAAGCCTCTATCCCATTATGGGTAATGGTAACAGGTGGTGTGGGTATCTCTGTGGGTCTAGCACTATTTGGTCCTAGACTCATCAAAACGGTCGGTTCAGAGATTACAGAGCTTGACCAGATGAGAGCATTTTCTATTATGATGGCTGCTGCTATTACTGTTGTGATAGCTTCACAACTTGGATTACCTGTATCTTCAACTCATATTGCAGTAGGAGGTGTCTTTGGTGTTGGTTTCCTTAGAGAGTGGTTAGACCGTAATGCTAGTAGTGGGAAGCACGAAGAGCATCAGAAGCAACTAGCAGTAGTTGATAGGTACAAAGAGGAGTTAGCCAATATAGGTAACGACTACAAGAGAAAATCTGAACTATTTGAGATTATAAAAGCAGAGAAAAAGATTGCTAAAAAAATCAAAAAAGAGTTAAAAGAGAAGTATGTCAAGAGAGGCATGGTTCAAAAAATCATAGCTGCTTGGATTATTACAGTTCCTGTAGCAGCTCTTCTTTCGGCTGTTGTATTCTATATCCTCAAAGGAATTGGAGCTTAATTCTCAATCTTTAGATAGCTGTTGTATATAGCTAACTCTGATAGTTTTCTTTGGAGAGTGTTTATAAATATTTGACCCCTTTTTCTCATTAGAGTTCCACTTGTTCTGTGGTCTCTATGCTCTCCATCTCCAAAAGCCATTTAGTAGGAAATCTCATCTTGATTTGCTTTAGATTAGATTTGATAAGTTTTCTTCTATTTTTTTTAATTATATTATATTTTATTGATAGAAAAACTTGATACTCTGTAACATATATAGGTAAAATGGTTATCTATTATGATACACAATAAGCATTATATAATGATTTTTTTGTTACCATTCGCGACCTAAATCTAAGTTTAGAGTATTACTGCGTGAAGAATTTTTATATAACACGCACCGTTTATATAAGAGTTGGTTTGGTTTTTATTCATCAAACCATATGACGCAACAGGTGCAAAATCATAAACCACACTAGGAGTAACCAATGAAGGTTAGACCATCGGTAAAAAAAATGTGTGATGATTGCAAGATAATCAAACGAAAAGGTATCGTACGAGTAATCTGCAAGAATCCAAAACATAAACAGAGACAAGGATAAGCATGGCACGGATTTCAGGTGTTGATTTACCTAAAAAAAAGAGAATTGAGTATGGACTTACTTATATTTATGGTATAGGTCTTCATAGTTCAAGAAAGATTCTTGATGCAACAGGTATTGACTATAATACAAGAGTTTATGAACTAACAGGAGCTCAGGCTGCTGCTATTCGTAATGAAATTACTGAAAATTTCATGGTTGAGGGTGACCTTAGAAAAAAAGTAACTTTGGATATTAAAGGTCTTATGGACTTAGGTAGCTATAGAGGACTTAGACATAGAAGAGGACTTCCTGTTCGTGGTCAAAAAACTAAGACAAACGCTAGAACTCGTAAGGGTAAAAGAAAAACTGTTGGTTCAGCATAAGAGGGTAATGATATATGGCTAAGAAAAAAGCAAAAAAGAATATTGCTAAAGGAGTAGTTTATGTGGCTGCGACTTTTAACAATACAGTAATTACAGTAACCGATGAGATGGGAAATGTTATCGCTTGGAGTAGTGCAGGTGCTTTGGGTTTCAAAGGTAGTAAAAAATCAACTCCATTTGCAGCAACAGAAGCAGTAGCTGATGCGATGAAAAAAGCGATGGAGCATGGAATCAAAGAGGTTGGAATTAAAGTCCAAGGACCTGGTTCTGGACGAGATACAGCAGTTAAATCAATTGGTGCTACAGAAGGTATTAGAGTAACTTGGTTAAAAGATATTACTCCACTTCCACATAATGGTTGTAGACCACCTAAGCAGAGAAGAGTTTAAAATATATTTCTAGTTCCACCTCTCTTGAGGTGGAACTCATAGGCAATTGGAATTGTAGTCTAACTACAATTTGTCTATGCATTCCACCTCAGGAGAGGTGGAACGAGGATGCGTATTTTAGTTTTTATAAAAACATAGAATAATTTAAAGGTAATTAAATGGCAAGATATAGAGGTCCAGTTGAAAAACTAGAGCGAAGACTTGGTGTTGATCTCGGCTTAAAGGGTGAGAGAAGACTTGCAGGTAAGAGTGCTATGGAGAAGAGACCATATCCCCCAGGACAACATGGTCAGAGAAGAACAAAACTAAGTGAATATGGTGAGCAACTTCAAGAGAAGCAAAAAGCTAAATTTATGTATGGTGTAAGTGAGAAGCAGTTTAGAGCGTTGTTCAAAGAGGCTAATAGAAAAGAGGGGAATACAGGGGCAACTCTAATTCAACTTCTTGAGCAGAGACTTGACAATGTAGTATATAGAATGGGTTTTGCAACTACTAGACGATTTGCTAGACAACTTACAAATCATGGTCATATTCTTGTGGATGGTAAGAGAGTTGATATTCCATCATTTAGAGTAAAAGTTGGTCAAAAGATTGAGATTAGAGAAAAAAGCAAAACAAATCCACAAATCGTAAGAGCTATGGAGCTTACTAATCAGACAGGTATGGTTGAGTGGGTAGATGTTGAGAAAAGTAAACTATTTGGAATATTTAGTAGAATCCCAAATAGAGATGAGATTTCAATACCAGTTGAAGAGAGATTAATTGTTGAGCTTTACTCTAAGTAGTGAGCGTTAGGTAATGAAGGCAAAAAATGAGAAAAATTAAAGTAGCACCATCTCTTCCTGAATATGTTGAGGTAAATGAGATTGGTGAGAACAGAAGTGAAGTTATTGCCTACCCTTTTGAGAGTGGTTACGCTATTACACTTGCTCATCCAATGAGAAGGCTTATCTTGGGCTCTTCTGTTGGATATGCACCTATATCTATCAAGATTGAGGGTGCGGCACATGAGTTTGATAGTATTCGTGGAATGCATGAAGATGTTGCAGTATTTATTATTAATCTCAAAAATATCAGATTTAAACTCCCTGCAGGTAAAGAGAGAATGGAAGTCTCTTATAAGTTTAATGGACCTAGAGAGATTACTGCAAATGACTTGATTTCTGATGAGATAGAGGTGGTAAATCCTGATTCATTCCTAGCTACACTTAATGAAGATGCAGAACTTAATTTTACTGTTGTTATTGCAAAAGGTTTAGGTTATGTTCAGAGTGAAGATATAAGAGATGTTGTTGAGAATGACTATATCGCATTGGATGCTTTCTTTACACCAGTAAAAAAAGCAAACTATGAGATAGCGAATGTTTTGGTAGAGGATAATCCTAACTATGAGAAGATTATCTTTGATATAGAGACAGATGGTCAGATTTCTCCTGTTGATGCTTTTACTAATGCCTTGGAGACTATGTATAAACAGCTTTCTGTATTTAATGGTGTATTGGATGTTGAGATAAATGCTACTCCTGTCAAAAGAACTACTGATGATAGTGAAATCAAAGCATATCTTGAGCAGATAGACTCTCTAGGATTAAGTGCTAGGTCTTTTAACTCGTTAGATAGAGCTGGTATTAGTTTTGTTGGTGAGCTTGTACTTATGAATTCAAATGAGATTAAAAACATCAAAAATCTTGGTAAGAAATCACTTGATGAGATAGCAGAGTGTTTAGATAGATTAGGTTATGGTGAAGATTTTGAACTCCCAGACAATACAAGAGTAAATCTTGTTAAGAAAATTGAGCAACTAAAAGAGAGCTCAGAAGCAAAATAAAGGAAAAGATATATGAGACATAGACATGGATACCGTAGATTGAGTAGAACCTCTGCTCATAGAGCGGCCCTACTGAAAAATCTCTCTATCGCTCTTATTAAGGCTAGAAGGATAGAGACAACTCTACCAAAGGCAAAAGAGCTTAGTAGACATTTTGAAAAACTTATTACAAAAGCTAGTGCAGGTGATAGTAATGCACATAGAGCTGTTTTTGCACTTTTGCAAGACAAAGTTTGCACAAACACTCTTGTAACAGAGATTGCACCAGAGTATGAAGATAGAGCTGGTGGATATACAAGAATCATCAAAACACGAATGCGTAGAGGTGATGCAGCTCCAATGGCAATCATAGAATTAGTATAGTTCTCCTACTCCAGAGTTACCCTATTTTGGGGCGACTCATCTTTTATAATTCTTTTATTATAAATCTCTATTAAAATTTTAATTTTATACTATTTTTATAGTAGTGACAAATTGTGACCATTTAATTTTAATTTAAAATATCTTTATTATAATAAAGAATATTAGTCGAAATGCTTAAGGGGGCTATAATATAAAAAAACAGATGAGATTGTCATCAAACAGGAGTCTATCATGGGAATCGAGAGTATTGGAGCTATTGTAGTAGTGTTACTATTTTTGTTGTATAAACCAAAAAGAAGAGTATCAAATATAGGTATAAGACTACGAAAACTCACATAAAAAATATGGGGATTTTCCCCATCTATTTTTCCTAAAGAATTAAGATATAAGTTAAAAGTACTCATATACTCTTGACAAAAGAGATAATATTCTGTATAAACCGAATAATTATACAATTTTGGTATAATTATATAATATAAATTTAAGGAGAAGCAGGTGCTTCCATTTACAGATGAAGAGTTAAAACCAATTGTAACAGATGTTATAGAGAAATCAAGAGTTTGGATTCAACAAGACGGTGGTGATGTAAAGATAATAGATATTGTCGATGGAGTTGTTTTTGTGCAACTTCAAGGAGCTTGTGTCGGTTGTGGTAGTGCAGGAGCTACGCTCAAATTTGGAATTGAGCGAGAGCTAAAAAAGATGATACATCCAGATATAACTGTGATGAATGTCCCCCATGGGTGGGAAGATAAATTAGACCAATTAGGATAAGTAATGAGAAAAGTAAGTATCAATAGATTGTTAACACGGGCAGAGCAACAGTTTTCATTAGGAGAGTATAGGAGTGCAATGACTACCTATGGACTGCTTCTCAAAGAGTCTCCAACCCATAGCGATGCTAAGATAGGTGCTTTTCTTTGTGATATAGGTATGGAGAGTGGAGAGGAGGCACAAGCTCTTTTTGATTACTATCAGATTATTAAAAAAGAGCAAGATGATGCTCCTGAGGTGATGACAAATCTCATATCTACTTTGGATAGTACAAAAAATCAGATTAATGAGTTACTCTCTCCTCTGGAGGATAAGATAGAGTATGAGGATGGCATCGGTTACAAAGATTTTTTAAGATTTGTAGAGGATAGAGGTGATTTCTCTAAAGCCTTTGAGGATGTTATGTTCTCTACAAAAGTTATCCTAAGAGGCAAAGATGAGTATATAGATTTTGTTTCACAGCTTATAGAGAAGGGTGAGGCTAGATTAGCAGAGCAGTTTTTGGACTCTATGAGTGGTGTGTTTGGAAAAAGCCAAGATATATATGAACTCTATCATAAGTTAAAACAAAACTAATATCAGTTAATATTCGTACTATGAAAATAGATTACGATTTAGATGGTTATAGATATTTAACCGATGACACAGGCGATATTACAGAAGATACACAGTTTTTATTAACAGCTCAAAATAGAAAATATTTTGAAAAACTTGAAGTTAAACCTCCAGTTATTACCCCTAAAAATTTAATAGAGAAGTGGGAGCTAAACTCTATTGCTACAGTAGGTGTAACAGGAACCAATGGTAAAACAACAGTTACTGCGGCTATCTACTCATTTTTACTTGATTTGGATGAGAGACCAGCACTTTTAGGTACGAGAGGTTTTTTTGCTCTGGATGAGAGAGTCGAAGCTAAGAGCATGACTACCCCCTCTATACTACATATTTTAAATGCTATGAGAGTGGCCAAAGAGAAGGGTTGTAACTACTTTATTATGGAGGTTAGCTCACACGCTATTGACCAAAATAGAATTGAGGATATGGAGTTTGCTCTAAAAATTCATACCAATGTCACAAGTGACCATCTCGACTATCATGGAACAGTAGAGGAGTATAGAGCTGTCAAGAGTCGCTTTTTTGCAGATGAATCACCAAAACTACTAAACAAAGATGATATAAAAAATATCTCATATAATCCTATCAATGCACAGAGTTATGGAGTAGATGAACCTGCTACCTTTAAAGTCCAAGCCTTTGCACTCAAATATGGAATCACAGCAGGAATAAAACATCTACAAAAAGAGGCTACTTTTCACTCTCCTATGGTTGGGCTATTTAATCTCTTTAATCTTATGGCAGCTATTGGTGCTGTTACAATTCTTACAGGTAGGGATATTCAGGAGGTCTGTGATGTTGTAGAGAACTTCGCAGGGGTGGCTGGACGAATGGAGGTGGTTAGTACCAATCCATTTGTTATTGTAGATTTTGCACATACAGATGATGGGATGTTGCAGGTTCTTGATAGTATGAAAGATAGAGATATATCTGTGGTCTTTGGAGCAGGAGGCAACCGTGATGGTAGCAAGAGAGCTAGAATGGGTGCTGTTGCGGCTAAATTTGCAAATAGAGTATATGTAACCAATGATAACCCTAGAGATGAGAGACCAGAGGATATTATTAATCAAATCCTCTCAGGAATAAAAGACCAAAGCAAAACAAGAGCGATGGTTGATAGAGCTTTTGCTATCCAAGAGGCATTAAGGGAGCTTGGAGAGGATGAGGTTCTGATGATTCTAGGCAAAGGTGATGAGGATTATATGGAGATAAAGGGTGAAAAGATTCATTTTGATGACAGAGAGGTGGTTCGAGCGTTGTTAGAGGAGGGGGTAGGTTGAAACATTTTAGATACTCTCTACTCTTTACAGCGATAGCTTTGGTTTCTGTATCAATATGGGGATTTAGACAGGGAGGGTTTATGGGGTTTTTGACGGCTCTACTCTTTACTGTTATATTGATAGTGATGGAGGTCTCTCTATCTTTTGATAATGCTGTGGTTAATGCTTCTATCTTAAAAGAGTGGGATGAGTATTGGAAAAAGATTTTTCTTACAGTAGGTATTTTTGTGGCTGTATTTGGTATGCGTCTACTTTTTCCTATACTTATTGTATCTCATACTGCTGATTTAAGTATGATGGAGGTTTGGAATTTAGCATTTAATGACCCCGCTAAATACTCTGCTAATTTAATCAAACATCATGCAGAGATTTCAGCTTTTGGAGGGATGTTTCTGCTTCTTGTATTTCTAAGTTTTCTTTTTGATTCAGATAAAGAGATACATTGGTTGGGTACTATAGAAAAAAAAGTATCAGAGTGGGGTCAGATAGAGGCTATCTCTACACTTTTGGCACTATATACTTTGGTTTTTGTTGGTGGAGAGGATACAAGAGTCTTGGTAGCAGGTATTTGGGGAGTTATGGTATATCTATCAGTTCATGCTATGGGTGTAGTATTGGCACACATGAATGATGATGGGGCAAAGGGTCTATCATCTATTGCTAAAGGTAGTATAGGTGGATTTATATATTTGGAGATGCTAGATGCCTCCTTCTCTTTTGATGGGGTGATTGGCTCTTTTGCTATAACTAATGATATTGTGGTCATTATGATTGGGTTAGGTATTGGTGCAATGTTTGTTCGCTCTATGACTATATATTTGGTAGATAGAGGAACACTAGATGCCTATATATATCTCGAACATGGTGCACACTATGCTATTGGTGCGTTAGCTCTTATTATGATTGCTTCTAGTGTGGGATTTCATATACCTGAAGTTGTGACTGGATTGGTTGGTGTCTCATTTATTGGAGCCTCTGTCTACTCATCTAAAAAGCATAAGAGTTAAGAGGGTTAGTAACTGTTAACAAAAATATAGTATAATATATGTAAACTTATAAAAGGTTCACATGTATTCAGTAGGAAAATTTGCTAAAATGATAGGAGTATCTCCTGATACTCTAAGAAATTGGGAAAAAAAGAAAAAACTTATACCTCTTAGAACAGAAGGAAACCAAAGAAGATATACGATAGAGCAATATAACCATATTATGCAAATCAAAGAGAATAAGCGTATATCCATTGGTTATTGTCGTGTGTCTGCAAAACATCAGAAAGATGATTTAAAAAGACAAATTAATTTAATGGAACTCTTTATTGCTAGTAGAGGAGAAGAGTTTGAAGTTATAAGTGATATTGGAAGTGGTATAAATTACAATAAAAAAGGCTTAGAAAAACTTTTAGCCCTTATCTCTCAAAATAGAGTTGATAGACTCTATATATTACATAAAGATAGATTGGTTGGGTTTGGATTTGAATTGATAGAGACTATCTGTAAGCTACATAATACAGAAATAGTTAATATTAATAAAGATGATACAAAAACAGA
>CAZSHP010000060.1:0-11992 GCA_964606545.1 uncultured Sulfurovum sp.
GTGTTGTTTGAGCTTAGAATCCCCTGCCTTTAGGCATGGGGAGTATGTCAATATAGGGATAAATTTGAACTAAGAGAAGAGGGCAAAAGCGAATATAATACCGAACTAGAACCCTATGATGCCCTATCAGAGATGGTATATCTACTCTTTTTAGGACGACTCAAAGGATTCAATCGTAATATGAAAAAAGCTTAACTAGAATCTAATGAAAGACCAACTCCAAAAAGGTCTCAGCCCTAAGTGATGCTCCACCAACCAAAACACCATCTACATTATCTATAGCAGATATATCTGCTATATTTGAACCTTTTACACTTCCACCATAAAGCAGAGGTCTATCTACAATTTTTTTGAGTGCATTATGTGTTTGAGTTATCTCTTCAACTGTTGCACTCCGTCCCGTACCAATTGCCCAAATAGGCTCATAAGCTACAACAAAATTCTCATAAGCAGTATCAATCCCCTCAAATTGAGAAACCAAATGATTCATAACAGCCTCAATTCCCTGCTCTCTTATCTCTATAGACTCACCTATACAGTAGATAATCTCAAAACCTTGCTCTTTGAAAAATGCAAACTTTTTTGCTACTAACTCTTGAGACTCCCCTAAAATATCTCTTCTTTCACTATGACCAATTAGAATTGCTTTGACTTTGAGTTCGGTTAACTGCTCCATGCCAACTTCGCCCGTATATGCTCCCTTTTCAACTGGATAAGCATTTTGTACTCCTAGAGTAATATTTCTACTATTGAAATTACCCAATGCTGTTAACGGTGGAAAGATATATATCTTATCCTCTGGCTTTTTTCTAAATAACTGAAGTTCTAATTTACTTAAATACTCTTTTGTAGATTTTCTAGTATGATTTGTTTTAAAGTTTGCTGCGTATATCATATTTCTCCCCTTTATGCTTCTAGTGCAGATATTCCAGGTAATATTTTACCCTCAATTAGATTAAGACTCGCTCCACCACCTGTACTAACAAAAGTCATCTCATCAACATCTCCTGCTTTTTGTGCCACATCAGCAGTATCTCCACCACCTACAATTGTAGTAGCGTGTGTATCTGCAATATCATGAGACATCTTTAGACTACCTTTGGCAAATTTATCCCACTCATAAACACCCATTGGACCATTCCAAACAACTGTCTGTGCATCACTAAGCACTGCTCTAAATAGTCTCGAACTAGCAGGTCCAATATCCAATCCCATCCAACCTTTTGGAATCTCTTGGGCAGGTAGATATTTGGATATACCATGCTCTGAAAACTCTGGTGTAACTACTATATCAACAGGTAGATAGAACTTTACACCCTTTTTTCGAGCCTTTATCATAACTGTTCTAGCCTCATCCAATAGGTCATCTTCGACTAGAGATGTACCAATCTCATAACCTTGTGCTTTTAGGAATGTAAATGCCATTCCTCCACCTATAATCACTTTGTCAACTTTATTTAGAAGCTCTCTTAGAGCCTCTAATTTTCCAGAGACTTTAGAACCCCCAACAACAGCTACAAACGGTCTCATAGGATTATCTAGTGTCTTTTTGAAGAAATTTACCTCTCTAGCAAGAAGAAACCCTGCCCCTCTATGCTCTTTGTCAAAAAGCCTTGCCATTGCATCAATAGAGGCATGAGCCCTATGACAAGCACCAAAAGCATCATTGATATATATATCAGCCATAGATGCTAACTCTTTGGCAAACTCTATATCATTTTTGGTCTCTCCTGCCTCATAACGAAGATTTTCTAGTAATAGAACCTCTCCTGCTTTTAATGCTGATGCCTTTGATTTTGCATCCTCTCCTATCACATCCTTTGCCATATATATTTTAGTAGCAATTTTTAGTAGAATATTTAGTCTAGTTGCAACAGGTTTTAGAGAGTACTTCTCTTCATACTCTCCTGCTTTTGGTCTCTCGTAGTGTGATGCGAGAATTACTTTACAATCTCTATCAATACAATAACGAATTGTCTGTAATGCACCTCTGATTCTTCTATCATCTGTAATATTTCCATCTTCATCTTTTGGAACATTGAAATCACAACGAATAAATACTATTTTTTCTGTTATATCTAAATCTTTTATCGTATTCAAATTATATCTCCTTGCTTATATGAACAGCCATATCTACAAGTCTTACAGAGTAGCCCCACTCATTATCATACCAAGATAGGACTTTGACCATATTATCACCAATAACTTGGATTGTATCCATAGCTACTACAGAACTCTGCTCCTCTCCTACAAAATCTTGAGATACTCTATACTCCTCATCTATCCCCAAAATACCTTTGTGAGAACCCTCTGATGCTGTTCTAAATGCACTCTGTACATCCTCCACACTTACTGATTTGGAGAGATTAACTGTTAGGTCAACCATAGACACATTTGGAGTTGGTACACGAATTGCTTGACCATTTAATTTTCCATTTAGTTGAGGAAGTACTTTTCCTATAGCTTTTGTAGCTCCTGTCGTACTAGGAACTAAATTTACTGCACCACTTCGCCCTTTTCTCGGGTCTTTTTTGTGTTTTGCATCCAAAATAGGTTGAGAACCTGTATAGCTATGGATTGTAGTCATAAGTCCATACTCAATCCCAAAAGCATCATCTAGTACCTTTGCCACAGGAGCTAATCCATTAGTAGTACAACTAGCATTTGATACTACTGCTTCACCTGCATACTCATTTTCATTTGCACCAATTACAAATGTGGCTGTATCATCTTTTGCAGGGGCTGAAAAGAGAACCTTTTTGATACCACTATCAAGGTATGGTCGCACGGACTCTTTTGTCAAAAAGACACCCGTACACTCAATAACTACTTCTGCACCACAACCAACAAAATCAATCTTGGCAGGTTCTCTCTCTCCAAATAGTTTTGCTTTTGTCTCACCGATATGAACAAAACCATCCTTGACAGATACATCCCCTCTAGTACCATGTACTGAATCATATTTTAATCCATACTCGATAATATTTTCGGCTCCACTTGCATTGACTGCTACCAACTCAATATCATCTCTATCTGCAATGATTCGAGCCACGCATCTACCTATTCTTCCTAATCCATTTATTGCAACTTTTACAGCCATTTATTTATCCCTTAGTTTAATATGCTAATATGGCGAATATATTACATAATTAGAGGTTATTATTTGTTTAAAGAGAAGCAAGAAGCTGTTGCACTCTATGGTGGTAGTTTCGACCCTCCACACATTGGACATCTAGCTGTTATCAAAGAGTCTATAAAACTATTGGATATTAATAGATTAGTTGTTATCCCTGCATTTTTAAATCCATTTAAAGCAGACTCACACTACTCACCTAGTGAGAGACTAAAACTCTCTAATGAACTTTTTGGTAAAATTCCAAAAGTTTTAATAGATAACTATGAGATAACAGAGGGCAAAGCGACAAGCACAGCTCAAACTTTAAAACATTTTCAAAAAAAGTATAAAGTAAAATATATCATAATAGGAGCAGATAATCTAAGCTCTATTACAAAATGGTATAATTTCAGTTGGCTAAACTCAAATATCACTTGGGTCATAGCAACAAGAGCTAGATATAAGCTCAATACAGCTCCCCTACAGAGTTTTAGAATCTTAAAAGTTGAAGTAGATATAAGCTCAACAGAAATACGAAACAAGGAAAAAAATGAACTTAGATGAAAGAATCGACCGTATAGTCGCAGAACTAGACAAGAAAAAAGCTGAAGAGATAGAGGCATTTAACCTAGAAGATGTTGAATATATAGTAAAAAGAGTAGTACTTGCCAACTCACTAGGAGGCAAACATGCAACATCACTAGCACAACATCTAAAAGATGAACTAAAACCTCTAGGAGAAGAGTTCTTGCACATAGATGAGAGTGATGATTGGGTTGTAATGGATATGGGAGATATCTTAGTACATATCATGAGTAGAGAAGCTCGTCAAACCTACTCACTAGAGGAGTTTTTAACAGAAATTTCAAATAAAAAACCTGAAGAGATATAGATATAGATGAGGTTTTAATATCAAAACCTCTTCCAAAACTCCCTAGACAACATCAAGTAGATAGTATAGCACTCCAACCTCCCTATAATCATAGCAACACTTAGTACCAACTTATCATACCAAGAGAAAAAACCATAATTATATATAGGGCCTACCTTTGCAAAGCCAGGCCCAATATTACCTACAGTTGCTAGAGCTGTTGAGATAGAACTCATCTCATCTAACCCTCTAGCATATAGATAGAGCATCACAACTATAGCTGTTAGAGCATAGAGAGTAAAAAATCCTGCTATAGAGGTAAGCAGAGAGCTTTTTAGTTTTTTGTTATCAATAAATATAGAGAGTACTGCATTTGGATGAAGTACTCTTTTTATCTCTGTCAACATATTTTTGAAGATAATAATATATCTAATAACCTTGACCCCACCTGCTGTTGAACCCGTAGTTCCTCCTATTAGCATAGCTATAAAAACCAAGCTCACAACCAAATGCCCCCACTCCTCATAATTGAGCGTAGCAAATCCTGTAGTGGTTAAAACCGAAGCTATAGTAAAAAATGAGTGTTCAAGTGACTGAAAAAATCCCATATCACTTGATTGTGTATGTACCCATGTAAGTAATATAGAGAGAATCATAAATATATATAGATAGTACCTAATCTCTTCACTTCTATATCCACTATAATCTCTATGCAAAAATTTGAGATGAGCCAAAAAGTTAATACCAGATATTATCATAAAAATAGTAGTGGTCCATACAATAGCACTACTTTTAAAAGCCCCAAGTGATGCATTTTTAGTAGAGAATCCACCTGTTGATATAGTCGAAAAAGCATGATTAATAGCATCAAACCAATCCATCCCAAAATAGTATAAAAGTAACATATCAACCAAAGTCAAAAAGCTATATATCCCCCATAACATCAAAGCTGTATCTCTAATCTTTGGAACTATCTTGTCCATAGAGATGCCAGTTGACTCAGCCCTAAACATACTAAGACTACCTGTAGGATTGATAATAGAGAGTAACCCTATTCCCAAAACTATAATTCCCATACCACCTAACCAGTGAGTTAAACTCCTCAAAAATAGAATCATCTTAGGCAGAGACTCTATCTCCGAAAAAACCGTAGCCCCAGTTGTAGTAAATCCACTAATTGATTCAAAAAAAGCACTACTAAAATCTATAGAGGTATAGAGCATCATAGGAATAGCACCTGCAAAACCCAACAGAATCCATATTAAGTTGACAACTATTATACTACCTTTGATTTGCATCTCTATTTTATAGTCTCTTAGATAGTATAAAATAGAGGCATTAAAAATAAAAAAGAGAGTATCAAATAGAGCAAATGCCAAAATATCCTCTCCATAAAAGAGTCCTACCCATATAGGCATAATAAAAAAAAGTGAGAGAATTGTACCTGTAATTGTAATAAATTTGGCTATACCTTTTATATCTAATGTTCTAATCATTTACAACTCCTGATATATCCATTTTTCCAAAAAATCATCATTACCACTCTCAGAAAATAGTATAAGAATATCCCCTTTTTTACAAGTCAACTCCTCTAAATCTTTAATAATCTCTCCATCACAAACTATATAAATATTAGCTATCTCTTTGACTCTTTTGGGTATATTTACTCTCTTATCTATACATTTTGATTGTTCTGAAATCTCCTTGCTCAGAGCAATACCTCTACCACCACAATATCGCTTCTGTACTATAAGACTATCAGAGTTTATCTTTTCTAATATAGAGTAATAAGTATCTATCTTTTCACCTCGGATAACTATCAACTCCAAAGAGTGCATAAGCGAGTAGTACTCTCTATCATTATTAATAGCTATTACCTTATCAACCCCTGCCTTTTTTGCCTCTATACATTTGATAATATTATACTCATCATTATTGGTAGAGGCTATAAGCATATCAGCACTATCTAAGCCCTCCTCTTTGAGCAGATGTCCCCATCCATATTTACTATTTAATACAATAGCCTCTCCTCTAAGTGATTCAGAAGCCATCTCACAACGCTCAATATCTCTCTCTACAACTTTGACCTCAAAACCACTCTGCAAAAGAACTTTGGTTATCTCTATACCTAATCTATCAGCTCCAAAAACTATACAGTTTTTTCTCTTTTTCTCATCAATTATAGGTAACTCCAAATTACTATATCTATCCCTTATAACCTCTTTTGAACCAAATATATATAGCAAATCACCTCCTTTGATTACCTCATTATATGTTGGAATCAGAAATAATTTATCCCTTTCTAAGCCTACAATAGAGACTCTATCCTCAAACTCTTTTGAAATCTCTCGGATATTATACCCTATATAATCAGGGTTATGCACACGAACAGAGAGCATTATCATATTTGAAAAATTAAACTCTTTGATATTATTAGCATAGGGAAACTCCAAAAGCCTCTTTAGACTATTGGCAATATGATAAGAGGAAAAAATACTGTCATAGATATTAATTTTTTTTAAAATAGAACTTTTTAAGAAAAAACTATTTTTTAGTCGAATAATCTTTTTGTCTACTTCAATTATATCATCTATAATTAGTGAAGCGATAATATTAACCTCATCAGAGTTAGTCACAGTAATAAAAAAATCTATTTTTTTATTACACTTGAAATAGACTTTGGGATTCTCTACATTACCTTGTAGAGCCAAAACATCCAAATCATCCTGTATTTTTGAAATAGCTTCAAAATTTTTATCTATAATTGTTATATCATGATATATAGAGAGTGTTTTTGCGAGATGATAGCCGACTTTTCCAGCCCCTGCAATAATTATTTTCATTAAAATCCCTTTTTAAAAAACAGGTATTATTATATTATATTTAAAATTATAATATACTTATAATCAATGAGCTATAGAAAAAGTGATGTGATCATGCATCTTAAATTAGTTGATGGTTATACTCTAATATTCTTATCAACTAATTTAAGATGCACGGGCGATACTTATTGCGGTACTTATTATGGAAAAACAAGTTGAGAAATAAGCAAGAGAACTTGACTCTCGTTATTCCATTTATCTTCTATCATGGAGAGAGAGAATCAAAACTGCATGATAATTTAAGATGTACGACCAAGAGTAATAGTTAAAAAAAACGATAAAAAACAATTCTCCTTTACTATAAATCCAAACACTAACTATTTTTTTCTATTTTTTTACATATTTACATTTCCCTTTAATAAAGATTCAAATATAATCTATCCCATAGTTATTATGGCTATCAGTTATGCTTATTTTAAATAGTAAGTAGTTAAATTTGAGGAGACATTTTATGTACAAAATTGTAAAAAGAGAAGAGATGGCACATGGTACTATTATCTTGAATGAGATAGAAGCACCACAGATTGCTAAAAAAGCAAGACCTGGACAGTTTGTTATGATTATAGCAAATGAGACAGGTGAGAGAATTCCATTGACTATGGCAGAGGTCAATAAGGAAAAAGGCACTATTACTATTATCTATATGATGGTAGGAAAGAGTACAAGACTTTTCGGGAGTTTAAATGTAGGTGATAGCTATAGCGATATAGTAGGTCCTCTTGGAGAGCCTACTCATATTGAAAAATTAGGAACTGTTGTCTGTGTTGGTGGAGGAACAGGAACAGCTGTACTTCATCCAATTACAAGAGGAATGTATCAAGCAGGAAATAATGTTATATCTATAATTGGAGCAAGAAGTAAAGACTTTCTCATCATGGAAGAGCAGATGGCAAAAGTCTCTCATGATATTAGAATCTGTACTGATGATGGCTCAAAAGGTAGACATGGATTTGTAACAGAGGAGCTTGAAGAAATTCTTAAGAGTCAAAAGGTCGATTTGGTTGTGGCAATTGGCCCTGTTCCTATGATGAAATTTGTCTCTTTGCTCACTAAGAAATATGATACCCCTACAATGGTGAGTCTAAACCCTATCATGATAGATGGAACTGGTATGTGTGGGGGATGTAGAGTTACTATTGGTGGTAAGACTAAGTTTGCTTGTGTTGATGGACCAGAGTTTGATGGACACCAAGTTGATTTTGATGGTTTAATGAGACGACTTCAGGCTTATCAAGTAGAAGAGCAGATTTCAGATAGATGTGGATGTAAGGAGACAATATAATATGACAACATATAGAGAGAAAGAAGCAAAGTACTTAACTAAAAAAGAGAGAAGAAAAATACCTCTGCAACCAATGCCCGAGCAGAATCCTGATATTAGAAACAAAGACTTCTCCGAAGTAACCTTGGGTTATAGTATTTTAGATGCACAGTATGAAGCAGCGAGATGTATTCAATGTAAAGACCCAGCTTGTGTCAAAGGGTGTCCTGTTGGGATTGATATTCCAGGGTTTTTAGAGATGATTGTAGAGGGTGATTTGAACGGTTCTATCAATAGAGTTTGGGAAAAAACTGCTCTTCCTGCTGTTTGTGGTCGAGTATGTCCTCAAGAGATACAGTGTGAAGTGGTATGTGTTGTTGGTAAGAGGAAAAATACTGCACCTGTTGGTATTGGTAATTTGGAGATGTTTATTGCTGATTGGGCGAGAGCTAGTGGGGTTAAAAATGAAGTTGTTATTCCTCCATCCACAGGTAAAAAAGTAGCTGTTGTAGGTTCTGGTCCTGCTGGGATTACTGTAGCTGGTGATTTAGCAAAAAAAGGACATGAGGTAACAATCTATGAAGCATTTCATAGAGCAGGGGGGGTTTTACTCTATGGTATCCCAGAGTTTAGACTTGCAAAAAATATTGTAGATTATGAGATAGAGCAATTAAAAGACCTTGGTGTTAAAA
The DNA here is from genome assembly GCA_964606545.1 of uncultured Sulfurovum sp. Classification (GTDB taxonomy): domain Bacteria; phylum Campylobacterota; class Campylobacteria; order Campylobacterales; family Sulfurovaceae; genus UBA1140. Next base: position 8,822 of record CAZSHP010000060.1, read on the forward strand.
TCATATGTAATACTGTTGTTGGTAGGACTGTTGATGTTGATGAGTTGATGGAAGATTATGGTTATGATGCTGTATTTATAGGTGTTGGTGCAGGGCTTCCAAACTTCTTAAATATCCCTGGAGAGGATTTGAATGGTGTCTTTTCAGCCAATGAGTATCTAACAAGAGCTAACCTTATGAAAGCTTTTGATTTCCCTAAATATGATACACCTATCATTCCTGGGCGAAATGTGGCAATATTGGGAGCTGGAAATGTGGCTATGGATGCAGCTAGAACAGCTGTTAGATTAGGAGCGAAAACAGTAACTATTGTATATAGAAGAACTAGAGAGCAATCACCATCCAGACATATTGAAATTCATCATGCAGAGGAGGAGGGAGTTCAATTTAAATTTCTAACTTCACCACTAGAGTTTATTGGTGATTCGAGTGGAAAACTTGCGGGAATTAATTGTGAAAAGATGAAGTTGGGTGAACCTGATGAGGGTGGACGAAGTAGACCAATTCCTACAGGAGAGCATGAGTATTTTGATTGTGATTTGGCAATTATTGCTATTGGAACATCAGCGAATCCTCTATTAACAAGAACAACTGAAGGATTAGAGTTAAATAGATGGGGTAATATTGAAGCTGATACCAAAACAGGAAAGACCACTAAAAAAGGTGTATGGGCAGGTGGAGATATTACACTTGGTCAGGCAACTGTTATTCTTGCTATGGGTATGGGTAGAGATTCAGCTAACTCTATTGATGCTTATCTTCGGGGTGAAGAGGAGTGGTAGTTCTCTAATGAATAGTGAATAATGGAGCTTTTTATTATTCACTATTTACTATTGGTTAACAGTTAATCTTGTGTGCAGCTTTTGATTCCGAGTCCTCCAACTATGGTCTCAATGAAATCTCCACATGAGCGACTACAGATATAGTCATCACCTGAAAATTCAATACTTGTAAAGCATCTTTTTTCATTATCTCTTCTATGTAAAACTTCAGGATAGATTTCGAACTCTTTTTCTGCTTGACCTACATACTTACAAATCTCTGTTTTGAAACTTGGATAGTCATACTCCAAAGTCAATCTCATATAACCCTCTTCCATTCTCACTATTGCTACTTTTGCCATTGCTCAATTCCTTTTATCATTTATATATAACTATATCAAAAGTTCTATAAATTAATAATGTATATAATAAGAAAGTTAAATGTTACTTTTCTTCACGCCGTAAATGATACATTTTGGGCTTTGAGGTGGTGTAAAAACATCTAATATTTTTTGTGTGTAGATATTTTACAATTCAAAATTTTTATATCGGATAATTTAAGTATTAATTAAAGTTTACCTCACATCTGCGTATAATTGTTCAACTTTAAATTTAATAGGAGTCCCAATTGAATATTCATGAATATCAGGCGAAACAGGTTTTTGCTAAGTATGGTGTACCAACACCAAAAGGAATTATCGCAGAGACTGTTGAACAAGCAGTAGCAAATGCAAAAGAGCTAGGTGGCCCAATTTGGGTTGTCAAAGCACAAATCCACGCTGGTGGTAGAGGACTTGGGGGTGGTGTAAAACTGGCTAAGTCTATAGATGAGGTAGAGAAATTAGCAGGTGAAATATTGGGTATGACACTTGTTACTCATCAAACAGGACCAGAGGGAAAATTGGTTCAAAAAGTATATATCGAAGATGGTGCAGATATTCAAGATGAGTTCTATTTCTCTGTAGTTCTTGACCGTGCTGCTGAGATGCCAATTATTATGGCTTCAACAGAGGGTGGTATGGATATTGAGACTGTCGCAGAGGAGAGTCCTGAAAAAATCATCAAAATAGCTATCGACCCTGCTATTGGTTTCCAAGGTTTCCACGCTAGAGAGTTGATTTTTGGTCTTGGTATAACAGATAAGCAACAGCAGAGAAATATGATGAAGTTTGCATCAAATATCTATAAGGCATATATGGATACTGATGCTGAGATGATTGAGATTAACCCACTTATTAGAACAGGTTCAGGTGAGTTTATTGCACTTGATGGAAAAATGGGCTTTGATGATTCTGCTCTAGGTCGTCAACCAGAGATTGCAGCTATGAGAGACCTTAGCGAAGAAGACCCAGATGAGTTAGAGGCTAGTAAGTATGGTCTAAGTTATATCGCTCTTGATGGTGAGATTGGTTGTATGGTAAATGGTGCAGGTCTCGCTATGGGTACTATGGATACAATTAATTATATGGGTGGAACACCTGCGAATTTCCTTGATGTTGGTGGTACAGCAAATGCAGAGACTGTTGCAAAAGGGTTTGAGATTATCCTAAAAAATCCAAATGTCAAAGCGATTTTTGTTAATATTTTTGGTGGAATTGTAAGATGTGATAGAATTGCAAATGGTATCTTGGAGGCTACAAAAATGGTAGATGTAAATGTACCAGTGGTAGTTAGACTTGATGGAACAAATGCAGCAGAAGCCGCAGTAATTTTACAAAATGCAAATATAGACAATGTAATAACAGCAACAGACTTAGGTGATGGTGCAGCAAAAGCAGTAGCCGCAGCAAAAGGAGAAAAATAATGAGTATTTTAGTAAACAAAGATACAAAAGTAATCGTTCAAGGTTTTACAGGTAGAGAGGGAACATTCCACGCAGAGCAGTGTATAGCGTATGGAACTAAAATCGTAGGTGGTGTAACACCAGGTAAGGGTGGTCAAGTTCATTTAGGTCAACCTGTTTTTAATAGTGTAAAAGAGGCAGTAGCTGCAACAGGTGCTACAGTATCAATGGTATTTGTTCCACCTGCATTTGTAGGGGATGCCGTAATGGAAGCAGCCGAAGCAGGGATTGAATTGGCTGTTATTATTACAGAGGGTGCGCCTGTCAAAGATATGCAGATGGCAAAAGCTCACGCAACCAAACACGGTATGATGACAATTGGACCAAACTGTCCAGGTATTATTACAGCCCAAGAGTGTAAGATAGGAATCATGCCAGGTAACATATTCAGAAAAGGAAATGTTGGTCTTATCTCAAAATCAGGAACTCTAACTTACGAAGGTGCAAACCAAGTATGTAATGAAGGTTTTGGTATCACAACAGCAGTTGGAATCGGTGGAGACCCAATTATAGGTCTAAGCTACAAGCAACTTCTTCAAATGTTCCAAGATGACCCAGAGACAGAAG
>CAZSHP010000061.1:0-11945 GCA_964606545.1 uncultured Sulfurovum sp.
GTAATAATAATAGCAATAATATTAGCTAAAAGAATCTTTTTTTTGTAGAGTTGAACTTGCTCAAATAGATAGCGAAATGTAATCATTAAATCCCTTTTTAATTAATAGTTCATATGTAGTGTAGCGTGGTGGTGGTATCTAAAATTAGCCTCCTTTCGATAAAAATTTGAGTTTAATATATTGTGATATGGTATATTATAGAATTTGGACTTTTTGGACTAAGAAAAAATCCTCAATCAAAACATAAATTATAAATTCAAACTCCCACTAACCTTTTATACTCTCTTGTATTACAACCTCTCCACTCTCCACACAATAAGCAGTTAATCTCCCATATAGATTACCTTTGATAAAATCATAACAACATCCTGTATCGATATTAGCATAAATTTTCCCTATCTCTGGACGATATTTTCTCGGAGAGTGTCCAAAGATATTGAAAATATTAGCCTCTTTATAAATCTCATCATCTCTTGTCCAAAGAGCTGTCTCTATAAACTCAGTTCTTCTATTTTTGTCATTGCGAATATTCCAAACTTTGGATATATTGCTATGAGAGACTATCACTTTTCTACCAGAAGAGTGTAAAGTATCAAGCTCAAGATAGAGAGGATTTCTCTTCATCCACTCTATATCATCTCTCATTATCTCTTTTTTTTTGCTATCATTGATTTTAGTAAATTTTCCATTTGAAGAGACCTCTATAAGACCATAAGAGAAAAAAGTCTCCAATCTCCCACTCTTTTGCCATCTTGGATTAATCTCTTCATATCTTATCTCTCCATCTAAATATGATAAAAACTCCAATCCAAACTTGCAGAAAAGAACCTCATGGTTACCCATGACAGTTTGGTGATTATTGGCTCGAATATAAGCTATGACATCTCTACTCTGTTTACCTCTATCAATCAAATCACCTACAAAAATGAGTTTAGAGTCTTTTGATAACTTCTCTACTAATGCTAATAGAGTCTGATAGTTTCCATGAACATCACCTATAATATAGTGTTTTTGCATCTTTTACTCTCCTATTTTTATCTCAAAGAAAACTATACCTTAAAAATTCTATATAGGATTGAAATAGTTTTCCCTCAAAAATGCAAATTCAAAGGGATAAATAGATAATTAGTGGAAATTTGATGATTTTTTGTAGTTTTAGTGGAAATTTATGAAAAATTGACTATTTTTTATGGAAATTTATCTCGAAGAGAGGAGGCATTAAGATTTCGTTTTTTTTTCAACTCCATATCTATATATTCACAATCTAACATGAGTGGAGATGCCAAGGTAGAGGGGCGAGTCCCCTCACCATGATGCAAAAATATATAAAATCCATTCTCATAAAGCCCCATTCTAGTAGAGATAGCTGTTGAGTAGGTAGTTAAAATAACATCATCACTACTAATAGCTCTAATATCTGCAAAATACTCTCTAGTCCATAACATCGGATTCTGTTTTGGACTAAAAGCATCTTGATAGATGATGTCAAACTTATCTCTGATATTAGGGATAGTCTCCCTAGCATCACCAATCAAAATCTCTATCTTGAACTGCTCATCCTCATAGTAAAACTCCTGACTAAGTTGAGTAATAATAGGTTTTAGCTCATCAAACTCTACTGGATACTCAAATGAGATAAGAGAACGAATAAGTGGTTCATCAAACTCAGGAGATACGATATGAACTTTAGTAGAGATACTATTTTTTTTGAGATAATAGAGTGTAGCCAAGACATTATAACCCAATCCAAAACAGATGTCCAAAATCTTGACCTCCTTTTTCTCTTGATGAAAAGAGAAAGCAGGAATCACATGTTTTTGTAGTGACTCAACCAATGCTCCATCACGAGTAGAGTGATAACTCTCATTAAACTCACGGGAAAAGAGAGTAGCAGACCCATCATTAGTAACAATTAATCTCTTCTTGCTATTCATTATCTACCATTCACCATCAATTGAATCAAAGCCCCATCTCATCTAACTCTTTGAACTTATAGGCTTCCATAATCTCCTCTATACTCTCCTCTTTACGAACGCAGAGAACCATCATACCCTCATTCATAAAATCCATATAGGACTCATACCTATTGGCTAAGACCACAAAATCAACCCAATCTCCAAACTCCTCTCTATTTTTGAAAAAACGAGTGCTTTTAACTTCACCCGCATCAAAATCGATTAAAGCCCACTGCTCTAACTCAAATAGTTTAGCAATCTTGGATTGCTTCTCATCCCCACTACCATCAACAGGTATCCAAATCAACATCTTATACTCCTTCTAAAAGTGCCTCATCTAGCTCTAGTTTTTTGTTACTCATCTTTCCTATACCTTTTTTCAATACAGTAGAGGCTATATCTTGTGCATCAGCTAATGAGTGCATCTTGTATGTACCACACTGATACTTATTAAGTTCAGGAATCTCTGATTCTGATTTTACCGATAAAATGTCTTGCATAGACTTTCTCCAAGCTTTTGCTACAGTTTTTCTCTTTGGTGTACCTAGAAGTGACATATAAAAACCTGTTCTACAACCCATAGGAGATATATCTATAATCTCAACTTTGTCACTATTGAGATGGTCACGCATAAATCCTGCAAAGAGATGCTCTAGTGTATGAATCCCCTCTGAACTTAATATTTGAACATTTGGTTTAACAAATCTCAAGTCAAAAACTGTAATAGTATCTCCACTTGGAGAGGTCATTGTCTTAGCAACTCTAACTGCAGGTGCTTTCATTTTGGTATGGTCTACCATAAAACTATCTAATAGTGGCATTTTGTAATCCTTATATTTTCTGCGAATTATAACACTTTTTGTTAAAAAACAAAGCTAAAATCTATAATCAATCCCCATATTTACACTATTCAAATCAGGGGCATCTGATTCTTGAAAAAGTCTCTCATAATCGACAAAAAGAGAGACATTCTCACCTACGGAATAGTCCAAACCAGCACCCCATGAGAGACCATCTACATCTGTTTTTCTTAAATCTCCAAAGGTCTCTGTCTTACCCCATCCTACTAAACCATATGCACTAACCGATTCCCCTATAGGTACAGATGGTTTTACTAATACAGAAACATGCTCTACCTCTCCACCATCAGAGGCTACCATTGTTTTTAGACCTCTAGCTTCAACTCCTATATACTCATTGAATTTATAACCAACTTTGGCTACCACTCCAGCTGTCTTATCTGTTCCTGATAGAGAGCTAGAGCAGTTGCAATTGGTATCATACTCTGTAGCTGTGAAACCTAAACCCATATATGCTCCACTACTTATACTACTGTTTGAAAACTCTATTGGCTCATCTTCTATATTATCTCCAAGAGCCTTAGGCTCTTTTTTCCCATGATTTATCTCTAATTCAGACTCATGTTTTCCATGCTCTGTAATCGATTTTGGGTCAATTGCAGGTATTACAACAACCTCTTCAACTACAGGAACAATATTCTCCATCTCTACAGCCGACTCTGTGGCTAAGATAGAGTCTTCAATCTCATAGGGTGTAACAGGAATAATATCTCCTCCAGCATATGCAAAGCTTCCAAATCCTAGTAGTGCAATTAGTGATAATTTAATATTTTTCATTTTATATCCTTTATAATTTTTCTATATTTTAAATAGGAGTTAGACCAAAAGGTCTATCTCTACTCTGACTCTTCTTTTTTAAAGAAGAACACACTCAATATCTGCATAAACAGAAGTGCAAACATTCCAAAACTCTCCAACGCTGATACAGAATCACTCGATTTTGAGACATAAGCTTTACAATCACATGGAGTTGAGATGCTTAGTTCAGCAATATTACTTTGGTTACCCTTTTCATCTTTTACTAGGTAGTATATAGGTGTTGGAGTTCCAGTAAACCCATCTTCGGCTGTAAATGTAACTGTATTATCAACTACTCTCCAAGTACCTTCACCTGGAACATAGACCTCATCAGTCGTCATTATATTTGTACCACCTACTGCTGTCCCCTCGCTCCATAGAACCTCACCATCTTCAAAGTCCAAAAGCTCAATAGTCACACCTTCAACTACCTCATCATTACTCAATACATAAATAGTAGTAACTTCACCCTCTCTGTTTGCCTCTACGGAATCATCAGAAATATCCAAATTGAAAATAACTGATTGGGTATCATCACTCTCCTCTTCGCTTGGCTCTTTTTCTACAGGTAGCTCTTGAAATGGTTGCTCTTCGTCAACCTCCTCATCGTCATCTATAGCATATATCGTTGGTGCAGGAACATAAAATGGCATTCTAACTCTTGATGTATCTATCGAAGTCCAACCAGTGGTATCTGTTGCACTATATGTAAATACTACAACAGTGTTTCCACTATTTGGTCTTACCATCAATTTGGAGTTATTAAAATCTGTAATGTTTTGCTCAGCAACTACTTTTATATCATCATAGTAGAGTGTTCCTGCTCTTGGTAGTGTATTGATAGTTACGATATGAGGTATACCATCCTCTCTATCTTTTGGTAATAAATCAATCACTTGTACTTTTTTGTTTGGATTTAGAACCATTCTACTTGCTACATTTTTAGTTGTTGGTCTCTCATTGATTCCAAAGTTGATATTTGGAATATCATCTGTTTTTGTATGAATATCTATTGCTCCATCTGCTATAGAGTCCATACCACAAGTTTTTGAAAATAGTATACTTGTTTTTGCAGTAATAAGAGGTTGAATACAGTTAGACGGAGAGTATTCACCATCTGTATTGTTCCAATCAACAGGCAACTTTGCAGTTGTAGCATTTGACTCTGTTGTCAAGATAATTCTATAGTTAGTATTAGCTGTAACAGAGTCATTTCCATCAAAGCTGTAGAGTCCAACTACACTAGATATATTGCTTTCATTATCTTCATTATCTGCATCAACTTCTAACTGATAGCTTGAAATTAGACTACCATTGTCATCTAGTAGATTAACAAATAGTTGTACATCTCCTGCCTTAGAGATTCTAATTCCATTTACATCTCCATCACTATTTCCATCATCAAATATATTTCCAGATATTTTAAGCCCTCTAAATGGCATAGTGACTGTAGCTACATCAGACTCAAACCCTGCTGCATCCGTTGTGGTATAGGTAAATATCACTATCTGCTCACCATCTATTGGGTCAACTCTCAATAGTGAGTTATTAAAATCTGTAATATTCTCATCTGCTACTACTAACTCTCCATCATAATATAGTGTACCATTTGTTGGTAATGTTTTAATGGTTACAGTAGTTGGAGTATCATCCTCTTGGTCTTTAATATCAAGTGTTGGTACAATAACTGTTGTATCTTGTCCAGGGTTTAGTTGAGAGGTAGCATTATTATCCGTAGCAACTGACTGTTGATTGATACCAAAGTTAATCTCTGGTACAGAATTCTCTATCACATCTACAACCACTAATCCATCTCTATTACCATCACTATCAGCAGGAGTTACAACTCCATTCTCATCTACTAAACCAATACCCTCCCCATCAAAATGGTTCCAATTGGATGGAAGTGTTGAGTAGGTCTGATTTGCTTCTGTACTAATTACAAGTGTATAACTCTTATGAGGCTCAATATATCCTGAACTAGCACTAAAATTATATGCTCCTGCTCCATCTATTTGTGTAGATGCAATAACCTTATCGGATGAACTTAATAGTGTCACATAGATTGGCTTATCATTTACATTATTAATTAGTGTTCCGTTAATAATATCATCATTATTACCATCGGCATATAGATTTCCTGATACGCTTATTCCTGAAAATGGGTAGGTCACTGTAGCTATATTTGACTCCACACCACTTTGGTCAATAGCCAAATATTTAAACTCTATAATAGGCTCTCCTGCATCTGGGTCAACTCTTAGTAGTGATAAGTTGTAATCATTGATTATATATCCACCACTCTCTATCAACTCACCATCATAATAGAGCCTACCATCCTCTGGCAGAGTCACTATTTTAATAGTTGTTGGTGTACCATCCTCATTATCACTAATTGGTAATCTAGGAAGTACTACTCTCTCTTCTCCACCAGGATTCAATACAGAACCAATATTTTTATCTTCTGCTACGGGTCTCTCATTGATACCAAAGTTAATATTTGGAATATCTACTTCTAGGACATTTACATCTATGATTCCATCATCTACCTTATCTGTTCCATTCTCTTCACTCCCTATCTGTTCACCATCTGCATTATTCCAACCTTCAGGTAGAGAGGCTGTTGTGTTATTTTTTGTTGTTGTTAAAACAATAGTATAGTTTCTATCATTTAATATACCATCACCATTATCAAACAGATAGTTTCCATTCTCATCAATAGCTTTGGATGCCAAGACTCTGTTTTCATCTCTATCAAGTAATGTTACAAATAGTCCTAAAAAGCCTATCTTCTCTCCATCTACCTTGTGATTATTATTTCCATCAGCATAGAGAGAACCTGATATTTCTAATCCATCAAATGGCATAGTTATAGTCGCTTCATCAGAAGATACTCCTGCTCTATCTACGGTTTTATAGTTAAATGTTACATTTAGGTCACCATCATTAGGGTCAATAAGAAATGTACTTTGATTAAACTCTGCAAAAGTTTGATTATTTTTGACCAATACTCCATTGTAATATAGCTTTGCATCTGATGGTACTTTTGTAATTACTACTGTAGTAGGAGTAACATCCTCTAAATCATCTATATCAAATGGTGGTATAGTTACATTGTTCTCTCCACCAGGGTTGAACTGTATAGCCTCATCTACATTTTTAGCTATAGGTTTTTTATTGATACCAAAATCTTGGTCTACTATATCCTCTCTCTCTATACTTATAGATAGTGTTCCATTATCATTATTTTCAGGAAACCAATTAACAGGAAGTCCAAAAGTAGTTTTATTTGCTTCATAATTAAGTACAATAGTATAATCTGCATAAGCCTTTAGACCATCTGCTATATCAAAAGTATAGTTACCTTCAGTAGTTAATGTTTTGGTAGCTACTGCTTTACCTGATTGAACTAGAGTTATATATAGTTGTGTTCCATCTGCATTATCTGTTAAGTTCCCATCAACAGAGCTATTTCCATTACCATCATGATATAGATGTCCTGATAGAGTTGGGACAAATAGCCCTACATCAATATTTGGATTATCCTCATCTACTCCTAACTCTATAGTTCCTGTCTTAAAAGTTGAAATATCAAAATCAGAATCTACTGTAATATCATCACCTTGTGATTTATCACTTATAGCATAACCATTAGTGTTGACAATCTCTACAGTATAGTTACCATCACTCAAATTTTCAAAAATATAGTTACCATTACTATCTGTAGTTACAATATATGGAGTTTGAAATCTTCCTACAGGATTATTTATAACCTTGCCATCCTCTCCTAAAAGTCTAAGTTCAACTCCTGCTATCCCTATCTCGCTACTACCATTTTGAATTCCATCTCTATTCTCATCATACCAAGCTAGATTACTAATGGTTGAGTTACCAAATATAGTTAACCAAACTGTGGCTCTATTTGACTCCTCATCCTCATCATCTACAGAGCTATAGTTAAACCATACATTTCCCATAAAGCCTGTATTTGGGTCAAATTTGAGTCCTCTAGCCTGTTCAGGGGTCAACTCATCTCCCTCTTGAACAGCGATTTGAGTTTCACCATCATAATAGTAGAGTATACCTGCATCACTATTAGGTAGATTTTTAATAATAAAATGGTCAATATCTCTATCATCAGAGGCATTTAAATCCTCTATATCTGTAGCACCTAATGTGTTTACCATTTCACTATTTTCAATATCTTGACTCTCTGGGATTTTGTTATATCTAAAGTCCTTGTGAACAAGACTCTCTCCATCTACATGACCAACCAAAGTATCACTACTCTCAAGTCTATATCCATCCTCTATCCCTGATATAAGAATAAGATAGTCACCATTAAATATATTGGTAAACTTATAGTTAATCTCTCCATTATCTGCTGTAGACTTTGAATCGATAAGTGTATCATTTTCATCAAGTACACCATCACTATTCTCATCTCTATATAGTTCGACTCTCATACCATCCACAGAGCTGTTGTCCTCTTGTCTATAGGCTTTTCCTGATATAGTCAATGTTGAGATAATACCTACATCAAAATGTCTATATTGTTGATTGTCATTTAGTGTTTTAGTTACTGTAACTCCTGTAATATCATCAGGATTATCAACTATAATATCACTATCTTTTTTGTAATTTGTTCCATCTCCTTTTTTTGTAAATCTATAGTAATCAGGAAGCGTAGCTTTAACCTTATATTCGGTGTCAGCTGTTAGCTCTTCGAAAATATATCTACCATTCTCATCGGTAGTTGTACTATTGAGTTCCTCTTCACTACTATCAAGAAGTGTCATTCTAATTCCCTCTGCACCAATCTCATCTGCATCTTGAATTCCGTCAGCATCATAATCTAACCAAACATAATCACCCAAGAGTGTTGAAGGGACAAATGCACTAACATCATTTGAAAGTGTTGGCAAAGAGACACCATTAGCATAAGCAGAAGCTGTATTGGTATAGACATCACCCTTCTTATTATCCTGTGGTTTTAATAAAATTTTAAAAGAACAAGTGGCATCTGACTCTAAATCCCCACCCTTTAATCGTACTGCTGTAACAGCACTATTATCATAACCACAACTATCTTTAGTAACACCATCTTCTGTTCCTTGACACCAAACTGTCTCACCTCCATCTTTGTTACTTATTGCTGTAGGTGCAATATCCATTTGGGTTGGGTCTCTATCTGTATAGTACCATGTCACACCACTTTCACAAGCGTGTCCACTACTTACACTACTAAAAGCCAATGTTCCATTAAATGCTGTAGGGAGGTCTCTTTTTTTCTCTATTTTAGTTGAACCAACTGAAAAGTGAAAACCTTTTGCTCCATCTCCATTAAATGGTATAATATCTATAATATCTATATTATTTAGCGTTTCAGATGAACCATTTCGTGCATAAGATGTAAACTCGATAGGATTTTGATTTATCTCTCTAAATGGAGTATTAACCTCTTTTGAGATAAAGAGTGATGTAGGAATATTAATACTAATATTTCTATTAGCTTTTCTCACATTTGGATGACTTGTATCGGTTGGAGATGAGATAACTGTATATGTGCTATTCTCTCCAGATGAAGCAAAAGCAGAGACTACAAAATTATACTCTATATCCTCTATAGCATCATTTGCTTTTCTCTCTCCTAAATCCCAAACAAGTACCTGATGCTCTTCTGTACAGACATCTTTGAGTGGGTCAATATCTTCAATATCTTTACAACTACCTATTGTTGGGTCACCGATACTTCCACTACCTACTACATAGTTCAATCCTGGAGCCAACATCTCTGTAATCTTTACATCTGAACTCTCTGGAGATTGACTCTCTGTCGTAAAAGTAGACTCTATATGAACAGTTACCTCATCTGACGGCTCTACAATTGTAGTCGAAAGCTCTTTTGTTGTTCTAACTTTTGCTCTAACTAATACAGCTCTATCAGCTCTATAGTCTCCACCACTTGCAGGGGTAGGATAGTGATTGAGTATTCTAGTTGAACCAACCCAATTATCATCTGAATCAACTAAAACAGTATCATATAATGCAGAGTAGTTAACAAAATCTGTTCCACTCTCGATAGTTGCTCCTGATAGCTCTTCGCTTCTAGCTTTGAGATTTATAATAAATCCAGCTCTATTCCCAGCAGGTAACCCATCTGCAAGTTTTAATCTGACTTTTGTAATAGGGTTATTATCTGTACCTCTAGCCTCTTTAGTTGTACCATACCATTGAATAGTAGAGTCTTTACACTCATTAATTACACTACTAGAATTATCTTGGTCTAATGCAGGAGGCCAACTATCTGAGACATATCCTGTTGCATACTCTAATGTATATGTTAACTCCTCTGTATCTCCATAAAGTTTCACTGCAGAAACATTTGTATCTGTATCTATATCAACCACATCATAAAGATTAGCATCAACTACATCACAAAGTATAGTATTGTTGAAATCTCTGTTTCCATCATTACTGATATAGACCCATGAAGCAAATGGTTTATCAGGAGTCAACACACCATCTGCACTATAAAAACTATTGGTCGTATCGGGTAGAGGAGTTAGAGAGTCAACACTATTTGAGAAATATTTATGGTAACTTCCACTTGTATATCCAGGACCATGATATATTAATGGTACAGGAATACTATTATCATTGGTGCTTTCAGCTAAACTATTGAAGTTAGATTGTCCAGAGATAGAGTCAGGGTCAAAACTTGTTATTGTATTATTGGTATCTAATTGAGTGCTATCATTGCCTATATCTGTCGCATTTTTTATATCATCAAGAGGTACAAATATATCTATAACCCCTGATGCTACAGGCATTCTTGTTTTTGGTATAATTCCTCCATTTGCATAAAGAGTAGGAACATGTCTTAAAGAAGCATCAATACCCGTATAATCAATAGAGATATCCCCTCCTTTTGCACTTTGACTACAATTAACATTTAAACTTAATTTAATAGAACCTACACTTTTGTCTGGTGCATCTGAATGATACCAAGGATAAGGTTCATAAGCACCTTCTGCACCTAAAACCGAACATCCTACCAATTCTGCATTAGGAGATATTTCAGAAACATCATCTGTAAAATGTAAACTAAAATCATTTCCTAATGCTTCATTACCTAATACAGCAGAACTTGTCTCCTTTTCGCCAATTACTTCATCAGCTTCAAGAAGATAAGCATACTTAATAATATACCCCTCTTGACCATTATATGTCTGCCCAGAAAAGGTCTCAACATGTTTATTTTGGATATTCCACATAGGTTTAGCTGTTATAGTCAATCCATAACCATCTGTACTATCTGTTTTGGTCTCTAGTCCATCACTAGAGATAGAGAAACTTATCTCACCTGTTTTAATATCATTTGGAGTTTTTGCTCTAACTTTGACATAAAAAGGAGAATCCTCTGAGTAGGAGATAGAGGCATCCTCTGTTCTTACACAGGTGATAGTTAATCCATCCTCAGAGATAGATGACCCCTCTTTACAACTAGCAGGAAGAGACTCCCACTTTAGATAGTTTTTCCCATCAAAAGAGGGAAGTGTGGATGTTAAAGTTATAGGATTATTAACTTCAGTAGCATTCCAACCTACTTTTATCTCAAATATATCATTGGTTCTTACTATCAAGTCACCTGTGTAGTAGTCATCTGCAACATTATCGTCAGTTCCATTATTATTATACTCTGGGTCTTGTGACATATCACAACCAGGAACACTATTGTTATTATCGTTTTCTTTTTCACATATTTGACGACCATTAACCATATCACCAATGGTATTGAGGTCACCATAGATGCCACCTGTCTTAGAGAATTTGGTGACAATCTCTATATTTCCAGCATGGAGAGCTGTACCGAGCAACAGAGTTGCCAACACTGAGCTTAATCTTAAATTCATCTTAAAGTCCTTAATTAAATTTGTATGTTAAGTATTATATTAAATATAAAATTAAACTTAAATTAATTATCTAATTAAAATATTAAATTTAAATTAAAAACTTAAAGTTTTCTTAAATAAACTAGCTTAAAAAGTAAAAAAAAATATATTTAAATTAATAAGAACATTATTGGAAAAAAATAGAATTATAATTGTTATTAAGGTTGAAAAATAGAAAAAAATAGAGAAAAAGTAGATTTTTTTATAAAGGTGGGTCAAAAGCCCACCAAGGAGAGTTAAAAAAGTAGAGAGCTTATATTCTAGCCTCTTCTCTTCGTTGTAACATAGCCCAATTATCATCAATCTCTTTTTGAATCTTTGCGATGATATGTCTATTTTGTGGCTTAAAGAGATGCTTATATCTCCCTTGCGCTCCT
>CAZSHP010000062.1:0-7229 GCA_964606545.1 uncultured Sulfurovum sp.
TAAATAGAGCTAAAAATTCTATTTTCTATGATTTTCTATTGAAAAAGATACTATATAGACTATTATAAAAATTATACTAAGGATGAGAGGAGAGACTATTTTGATTTTTTACTTTTAGATGATTTGAAGCAGATAGATTTCTCAAAAAAGAGTTTTATTGTAATGCAACAGATAGGAGAACACTCACCTTATAAGTTTTTTCAAGGGGCAATATCCAACAATCCCAAAGAGAAGAATTATATAAAATCTATTGAGTATAGTTTTAGGCTATATAGAAAAATTTATGATACACTTATGAAAACAGATAGACCTTTTATATTTATCTATACATCTGACCATGGTGAGTTCATAGGAGAAGATGGGCGATATGGACATAATATATTTGATGAGATTATATATAAAATACCTATGTTTATGGTCTCAAATAGAAAAATTCCAAAAGAGTATAGAGATATAAAGTCACACTATCATATATCTCAATTTATCATCTATCTTTTGGGATATAAAAAGAGGTTAGAACTCTCAGAAGAGAGAAGTGTAGTAAATGGAACTATGCTATCAAGAGAGGATGGTTTTAGAGTTATGAGATGATGTTGTTTACAACTTGTTTATAATCAAGAATTAAAGAACCTAAGAGTGTTACTATTATCTAAGAAAAAATAATAAGGATGTCTTATGAAACAAACTATAAGTTTTTTATCTATTGTTTTAATTAGCACTATTTGGGTTGCAAAATCTCACGCTCTAGATGTGGTAAGTGGTAAAAAAGTTTTTGAGACCTACTGTTGGGGATGTCATCACCAGACAGCAGTTGCTTTTGGCCCCCCTTTTGAGGAGATAGCATCAAAGAGAACTTCAGATGAGATTCGAGCCATGATTACAGACCCTGATTCTGTCTATAAAACTCTAGGATACAAGAGAAATGCAATGCCACCATTTAGACTCAAAGAGAAGGAGTTAAAAGCTATTACGGAGTATATTTTATCATATAAGACCAAGGTTGATTCAAACTCTACAAAAGAGGAGCCTTATCCAAATATAGCTTTTGCAAAGGATACTAAATAGATGTTTCGATTATCAAACTTATTAAAAACTGTTATTGAGGGGAGACCTGCTAGGGTATTGGATGGGAGTATTGCTATATGGAATTTTACCAATAGATGTAATCTATCCTGTCTGCATTGCTACTCAAAAGCTGACCTTGATGCTGTTGACAGACTCAAAACAGAAAATATAATGGCTGTTTTACCAAAACTAAAAGCTAATGGAGTTAAGTTTCTCATATTTTCAGGTGGTGAGCCTCTAACTAGAAAAGATATTTATGAGATTGCTTCTGCTTGTAAAGAGATTGGGATTATGACCTATCTCTCTACTAACGGATTATATGTAAAAAAGAGTAATGCAGAGAAGATTTTAGATACATTTAACTATATAGGTATAAGTATAGATGGAAGTGAGGAGGTTCATGATAAGTTCCGTGGACTAAAAGGCTCTTTTAGAGAGTCTATGAGGGCTGTAGATTTATTGAATAGTTACGGTCGAACAAAAGTAGGTATTAGATTTACAATTACCAAAGATACCTATAATGATTTGAAATTTATATTTGAGTTAGCAGAGAGACATAATATCCCTAAAATCTATATATCTCACCTAGTCTATTCAGGTAGAGGACTTGATAATTTGGAGATGGATTTAACCAAAAAGCAGAGAGTTGAGGCTGTTAACTATATCTTGGACAAAGCATTTGAGTATTATGATGATAGTAGAGATATAGAGATAGTAACTGGTAATATGGAGATGGATGCTGTACTCTTCTATGATAGATTTATGGAGAAATATCCACAATATGCAGATGATATGAAAAGTAGATTGCTCTCTTGGGGTGGTAATAGTGCAGGAAAAAAACTTCTAAATATAGACTCTGAAGGGAATGTAAAACCTGACCCATTTTTTCCTGCTATTATAGGTAATATATTGACTCAAGATTTTACGGATATTTGGACAGATAAACCTATTGAGCTATTACAAAAACTAAGAACTACTCCTAGAGTGCTTGGAGGGAAGTGTAAAGCGTGTGAATATTTGGAGATTTGTAATGGTGGCTCTAGGTCTAGGGCTTATGCTATATATGGAGATATGTGGGCAGAAGACCCATCTTGTTATTTATTTGGTGAATAATAGATAGTTTAGTGTTGATATTGTATCGTAGTAGGGTAAGATTAGTTTTTGTTCAACTAGCTACAAAATAGATAATTAGGAGGAATAGATGGGTAAGGTATATTTAACAGGAGCAGGACCTGGAGATATTGAGCTGTTGACGATAAAAGCTCTAAGAGTAGTAAGAGAGGCAGATGTAATCATCTATGACCGTTTGGCAAATCCAGAGATACTAAAAGAGGCAAAAGATGGTTGTCAATTTGTATATGTAGGTAAAGAGGATAGTCATCATATACTGCCACAAGAGGAGATAAATGAGGTAATATATCAAAATGCTCTAAAATATAAGATAGTAGTACGTCTAAAAGGTGGAGACCCATTTGTATTTGGTAGAGGAGGAGAGGAGGGTATCTATCTCAAAGAGAGAAATATAAAATTTGAGTTCATTCCAGGAATCACTTCAGCTATTGCTGTACCAGAGTATGCAGGTATTCCTGTAACTCATCGTGGAGTTACAGTATCTTTTCGAGTAGTAACAGGTCATGAGTCATCAGGCAAAGACCATTCACAAATACCTTGGCAGAACTATAAAACAGATGATACAATTATATTTTTGATGGGGCTACATAGATTAAAAATAATTACAGAGAAGTTAATTGAGATTGGTAAATCAAAAGATTATCCTGTAGCTGTTATTAGTCGTGGGACTACAAAAGATGAGAAGACAGTAGTTGGAACACTAGAGAATATTTGGGAGTTAGCAAAGAATCTACCTACACCAGCACTTATCATAGTAGGCGAGGTTGTAAATTTGAGAGAGCAACTAAATTGGTTTGAAAAATAATATTTTTTTTTATTAAAATTTTAAAAATATTTTGTATAATAGGTCAAGATTATAAAAAAAGTGAGTTTCAATGGTTGAGCTTCAAGATATTCCAATGTTTAGTAATTTGGATAAAAAATTTCACAAAGAATTGAAAGAGAATATTCATGTAAAAAAGTATACAAAGAATAGTATTGTCTTTTATGAGGGGGATGAGAGTGACTACTTCTATATCCTATTAGAAGGTAAAATTAGACTCTATAAGACTACTCCAAAAGGTTCACAAGTTCAGATAAAAAGGATGGTAGCCCCAAATACAATTGGAGAGTATGCCTGTTTTGAAAAGGAGCCTTTTCCTGCTACTTGTGAGTTTCTTTCAGATGGCAAGATGGGACTGCTTCATTTTAATAAGGTATATAAGTATCTTGATGACCAAGAGTTCTCTCTAGGGCTTATTAAATCTCTGACAAGTAAGGTTATGTTGCTCTCTGCACTAGTACATAAAGAGACGGTTCTTTCATCAGAGGCAAAAGTAGCTGATTTAATGATTGATAAGATTGCTATTTTTAACAAACTAAGAAACAATGAGATAGCAGGAATTTTAAACCTGACTCCTGAGACATTCTCTCGAATTATTACTAAGTTTAAAAAAGAGGCTATAGTCAAAGTTGAAAATAGTGAATTAAAAATATTAAATCTTGATGCACTTTTTATGATTATAGAGACAAATTCTCTTAAAAATTGTACGAACTGTATAGCTAGTTTCAAAGCAAAGCTAATCAAAGAGGGTAAACTATAGTGTCATTTTTTCCAGCATATTTTAGTTTAAAAGATAAAAGAATACTCCTTGTGGGTGGTGGTCTTATCGCTCTTGAGAAGTTAGAGAAGTTGGTAGATTTTACTGAAAATATTACTATAGTAGCGAGAGAAGTATCAGAGGATTTTCTAAAGTTTGCTACAAAGCATAGTATAGATATTCAACAACGAAGTTATAAAAAGGGTGATATTGAGGATTTTGATATTGTAATTGTAGCAACAGATACAGTTCAGATTCATAAAGAGATTTATGATGAGAGTAGAAGTTCTCGTATATTAGTTAACTCTGTAGATAATACTGCCTATTGTGATTTTATATTTCCCTCCTATGTAAAAAAAGGTGATTTGACTATCTCTATCTCTACAGGTGGAGCCTCTCCTGCAATGGCAAAACGGTTGCGTCAATATATAGAAAAGCTTATCCCTTCAAATATAGCACAATTTCTACAAGAGATGAGAGAATTAAGAGGAGTTATACCAAAAGGCAGAGAGCGAATGAAGCTCTTTGAGGAGAAGGCAGATAGCTTTATTTACAAATATTTTAAAACAATTAATAACAATTGACCTATATCAAATATATTAACACTCTAAGAAAGTATAATTTATAGTTAATAAAAAATTATCTTAGGGGTAACAAATATGAAGTCAGAACTACTCTCTATCATTCAAAAGCGATTCCCACTAACTCCAAGACCATTTGCTGATATTGCAAAAGAGTTGGATAGTGATGAGTCAACTATTATAAAAATCATATCTGAGGAAAAAGAGAAAAAAATAATTCGACAAATCTCTCCAATCTTTGATACCAAGAGGTTAGGATATAGCTCTTCTCTAGTCTCATTTAAGGTTAGAAGAGAGGATATAGATAGAGCTGTAGAGGTGATAAACTCCCACCCAGGAGTCTCACACAATTATGAGAGAGAGCATCCATTTAATATATGGTTTACTATGGCTATAGCACCAAACTCTAAACTAGGATTAAAAGAGACCGTCAAGATAATAGCTCAAAAGGCAAATGCAATAGAGTCTATTATGCTCCCTACACTAAAGCTCTTTAAAATATCTGTAAAACTAAACACGACAGGCAGAGATGCAAAAAAAGAGAGTGTAGTTAAACCCAAAAGAGAAGATATAGAGCTAACACCTCTACACCATAGAGTCATTGCTTTAGCTCAAAATGATATACCAATAGTTCAAGAGCCATTCAAAAAAATTATTGATGAGTTAGGGATAGAGTATGATGAGTTTTTTGCTATTTTAAATAGGCTAAAAGAGGCAGGAGTTATGAGAAGATTTGCAGGAATCCTCAATCATAGAAATGCAGGATTTAATGCCAATGCGATGGTAGTTTGGGATATTGATGAGAAAAAAGGTGAAGAGATGGGAAAAAGAGCAGCCGAGTTCTCTGCTGTAAGTCACTGTTATCTGCGTCCAAAATATCACAATTGGCCATATAATCTCTTTACAATGGTACATGGCAGAACAACAGAGGAGACAAATGGAATTATCAGAGAGATGGCTTCAGAGATAGAACATTTTGCTAGAAGACCTCTCTACTCTACACGAGAGTTTAAAAAGGTTCGGATTAAATATTTCTCTCCTGAATTTGAGAAGTGGGAAGAGGTTAATGCACCTTTAAATGTTTAAGAACACTATTGTATAATTCATAAAATTTATCTCTCTCTCGTTCCACCTGTCCTAAGGTGGAATGCATAGACGATTTGGATATTTCTTTCCGTTGTTTTTGTCTATGCATTCCACCTCAGAGAGGATGGAACGAGATAGTACCAATATTTTTTAATTATAAATTAGGATACTAAATGAACTCAAAAAACTACTACAACCCAAATGGTGAAGAGATACTCGATGAAAAAATTTTTGGAGGGAAGCCAACAGGTTTTGTCGATTTTAACCGTTCGAGATACAAATGGGATTCAAAAATCTATGATTTAATGAATGCTAACACATGGTTTCCATCAGAGGTCAATACCGTTAATGAAAAAAAGAACTTCGACCGACTAACAGAGAATGAACAAGCAATCTATAAGATGACATTTGCTCAACTAAGTTTCAATGACTCTGCTCAAGAGGAGTATCTAAGTGACTTTAGACGATTGGCAACCAATAGATTAATAAAATCGACTATAAGTCTA
The DNA here is from genome assembly GCA_964606545.1 of uncultured Sulfurovum sp. Classification (GTDB taxonomy): domain Bacteria; phylum Campylobacterota; class Campylobacteria; order Campylobacterales; family Sulfurovaceae; genus UBA1140. The sequence continues at coordinate 5,950 of CAZSHP010000062.1, forward strand.
CAGATAATGCAAGAGGTAAACCACTCCAAATCATACGCTGTACTACTAGATGCCTGTGGAAACTCTGATGAGGTTTTTAATCTCTATAAGTATGATGATGCACTAAATACCAAAAATCAAAAAATTGCAGAGCAGTTTGCCTCATATATAGATGGTACTTCTGTAGACAAGATGCTCCTATCTGCAATGGCAAGTATTAATTTAGAAGGGATATATTTTCTACTTGGTTTTGGATATATCTATCTACTAGGAGATAAAGTACCAGGGGCTAGAGATATGATTAAATTTATCGCTAGAGATGAGCTAAATACACACCTACCACTCTTTGCAAATATCTATAAAACTATCCAAAAAGAGAATAAAATTCAGACAGCTACAACAGATTCGGCTTATAAGATGATAAGTGATGCTGTCGAGATAGAGTTGGAGTATGGAAAATATCTACTTAGTAGATACCCTATTATGGGTGTAACAGAGGAGCTAATGGAGAGAACTGTTTACAACTATGCAAATGATAGACTCAATAAGATAGGTCTTAATCCTATATTTAAAGAGACAGATACAACTTATCTACAAAAATTAGTAACAAAACATCTTAACATGAATGAGGTAAAGAGTAACTTCTTTGAATCTAATGTCTCTAACTATGCAAAATCTAGTATTGATTTGGATGATTTTTAGTACAATATTAAGTTGAAAACTTAAAAAAGGATAAAATATGAGTAAAAGAGATGATAAAATTAAAGCAATGATTGCTGAAGCTAAAAAGTTAAATTTAAATATCCCAGATGATTTAATAACTAAAGTAGTTATAGGTTTAGGTCCATCTATATATAATAAAAATAGTGAACTAATAGCATGTGGTAGAGCAAGTGAACTAGAGACTATTAAAAATAGATTTTTAAAGAAGAAATTGGGACTAACAAATGATGATGCAGAGCTAGATAGTGCCATCAAAGAGGTCTGTTCTCAGTTAGGTTCCTCCAATAGAGTTAAAAAAAGAGTACACATGTATGCACTACTAGCTATGAAATTTAATAAAGAGAGTGTTTATGCTTAAAATATAATATTATAGATACTATTATATAAATAATCTCTACTTTTTATCAATATTTGTTTGTAAAAGAACAAATATTGTTCTAACTAAGCATTTTTTAAGCTTCTTTCCACAATAAATAACGATTTTTTCCTGATTTCTTTTTTTTAATTTGCTATTCATAATAATAAAGTTGATATAATTGTAAGTGAATCAAAACTTAAGATGAGGAGTAAATAATGAA
>CAZSHP010000062.1:7329-11925 GCA_964606545.1 uncultured Sulfurovum sp.
CTGTAGAGGAGGCTGCAGCTCACTTGGTAGAGACAGCAGCAGCTATTGATGCAGGTGTTATTATAGCACCTGAACAGCCAGTAATTTTGGATGACTCAACCAACTGATTTTTGAAATAGGAGAAAAAATATATATTTTCTCTCTCCTGTTTCTATCTCTTAATACATAGATTCAAATAAGAGAAATCCACCTCTGTATTATTCTGTATCAAAATATCAAGCATAGAGTTGGTTTTATTTATCATATCAAAAATTGAGCCTTTCCCTCCTTTTGTGAGATTCAAATCAAATAGATTTGCCTGTATTACTCTCTCTCCATTACTTATTTTTATATCTTTTTTCCATCTATTTGATACACTATTTTCACTATCTCCATAGAGCCTAAATGAAGCATACTTATCAGCTTCATAATTACCAAGATATATAATATCGTTTTGATATAGAAATTTTGGCATAGGTTTTATACCTACAGAGAACTGTGCATCAGTTATAGTAAGGTCTAGTGGTCTATTGAGTGTATCTATAAAAATTTTATTATCAGCTAACTCATCATATCCAATTATAGCTCTATCTATACTTGTCAACATAGCAGTAGAAGGGGTTGTCTCTCTCTCTTCGTTATCCTCTGCAAAAGCATCTACTGTACCACCTATAATTTTAATAAGTCTCTCTCCCTCTTTACAAGAGAAGACATTTAGAGTCTGTTGAATCTCTGCTATAGGATTCTTTTCTGAACAGGTAGCTACAGAGATAAAGTCAATAGCTGTCTCCTTCTCTACTACAACATCAAAATAGTTTTTGTTATTTAAATAGTCTATAAGTGTATCATTTTTATCATTTAGCTTTATATTCTCAAAGCTAGTGTAGTATATATCAGTTGTAGGATTATCATTGTTAATCACTTGATGTGACCAATTGAGATTTTCTAATGCGGTTAATTTAGCATTGAAATGATTATTTATATTTTTTTGATTATATCTACCTATATGGATGCTATCCTCTCTATTTAGGCTATTTCCACTCAGTTTTAGACCTATATAGAACATCCCTTTTTTGACTTTTCTTGGAAGCCTACTAACCTTTTCTGCAAAAAATTTACCATTTGGCTCAACATCATAATTAACTAATTTTTTCTCTCCTATTTGAGTAATTACACTTAGAGACGGATGAGCCAATTCTCCTCTATTTTTTAGATTAAATAGGTCTTCAAAGCCATAGTGTCGTACAACTTTTCTATCTGTTCCACAATCTAGTTCCTGAATCAATTTATCATTGAGAAGTTTAACACTCCTTCTCTCTTCGGCTATATTATATATATCTTGCTCTTGGGTATCAAGATTGACGGGGAAGCTTTTGATAAGCTCTTCTCTACAGTTGCTATCTTCGTTACACTCTCTTTTTATTAGTGTAGGTAGATTTTTCAGTGGAATATTCTCTCTAAAGACTCTTCCTAACTCTTTTAGGTTGGAGTCTCTTGCGTCTCTGTGTCTCATATTATTATTCATATATCTATTGAGGTTCTTTATCATACTCTTTAGAAGTATCTCATCAAAGGTCTCTTTTCCATCCATCTTTTTCACCTCTATTGTATCCTCTTCGGTAATATCCTCGGCATCTACCATAGATTGCAAGATAGATAGTTCTGTTGATGTTCCTTTGTATTCCAATGAGAAGTTACCATCATTATACTCAACCTCTTCACTCTGAAGTTGCATTACGATTTTTTTATTGGGGTCATAGTTTCTTAGTTCATATCTGTTATCTTCTCCAAGTATAATCTTTTTTAGCCAACTATTTTTGATGTAGGAGATATTTCCAAGTTCCAATGAGTTACAAAATCCATCTTCATTATCATCTTGACAGATATTGACAATAATATCTTGAGGGATACCAACTACAGTTAATATCTGTGATAGTAGCTCTTTTGCCTCTTTACTACTTCCACCACCACAATTCATCACTCCTAATCCTACAACAATGCCTGTTATCCATATATATTTTTTCATTTCTAAAGCTCCTTGTTGTAGATTATACTATTTTTTTAATAGTTAAAAATTAACAAGCCCCTGAAAGGTATTAATTAGTTTACTTTTCTCTTTTACATTAGCTATCTCTCTACCTGGTTCTGTTGTGGTGATAACTGAACGACCTAAAATATGTTTTTTTCCATTTTTAAGTCTAACTCCCCAAAAGTTGTGCATAATAATTGGCTCATTATCTTTTTGCCCTAGATATAGAGTGATATGACCTTTTACAAAAAGCAGAGAGCGACAAGGTCTTCCATAAGCCATAATAGTTGCAGCTTTCTCCTCTTTGTTTAGACCCTCTAGTGACATGTAGACTCCATCACTCTCATGTGCCTGTTGTGATGAGTTTCTAGGAAGATATACGCCAAAAGGTGCAAAAAAGTCTCGTGTGAGTGTTGAACAATCTCTAGTCTCTAGTTTACCACCCCATCCATAAGGCTCATCTACCAACTGTTTCCCAATATAGGCTATATTAAATTGATTAAATTTAATTGGTTTTTTTGCAATAAGATTAACAGTTGATGGTTTAAATCTCTCTATTTTAGCATACCCATCTGCTCCTTTTTTGGCATACATATATCGCCTAGCTACTTTATCTATAGGAAATATACTACCTAGTTTTACTAGAGATATAAGTTGATTATCATCACTATATAGATGTAGATTATCTGTAGTAGCTATACCATAGCTACCACTTTGAAACTGCTCTTTAAACTTCGGAGTTACAAAAGCCATATCTTCAACTTTTATCCACCCAAAGGCAAAAGCTGTTTTGGCATATACCCATTTTTTATCTAGTGAGTAGTGAGATACAAAAATAGGCGTATTGATATATGCAGAGCTGTTTTGATTATAGTCAAAAGGAAAACCCTCTCCTACACGATTGGAGTTATAATAAAACTCTTCATCTGTAGGGTATAGTTTTATATTGGTATGTTTAACTGTAATAGCAGGTTTTGATATAGAGTTATAGTTATCAAAATTTGAGTTTTTAATCTGCTCTTGAAACCACTGTTTTGGTATTTTTTCGTTATATCGTCTATACATTTTTCTCTTTGCAAACATAAACTGCCATGTCTTTTCACCCTTTGTCAAATCCATCTCTGTTAGTTGCCAAGGTCCAAAATATTTCTCGTTATATCTAGCATCATAATCAAGTTGCTCTTCTCGACTCATAGGTTCAGCCTGTTTACTAAACTCTGTTGGGTCTTGTGGTATCTCTAGTGTATCTCTAATCTCATTTGATGGCATATTATCTATATCACTCTTATCTCGTCCCCCTGTGGTCAGTGTAGATTCAGCAAAAAGTGAAGTCGAAAGTGTTGCAAATAGAATAATAGTTGTAAAAATAGTTTTTTTTAGTCTCATAATTTTTTCTCCTTTTTCATAAATTATAGTTTAAAATAGGGGTATATTATAAAAAAGAGTTATTTTTAGAAAATTCAACTATTTTTTTTTAAATAGTGTGAATAGTTTACACACTTAATAAAAACTATTTCAACACTCAATGTTTTTGAGTATGAAATAGTTATTTTAAAATATTTTTATCTGTTTTTAATGTTTATATATAGCCTCAATATGCTCCACTCTCTTACCCATATTTAGCAGAGTCATATCAGCCAAGACTAGAGCTGTCATAGCTTCACATACAACAGAACCTCTAATAGCTACACATGGGTCGTGTCTCCCTTTTAGTTCACATATTGTAGATTTATTCTCTTTGGTTACTGTCTCTTGGGCTTGAAATATAGAGGGAGTTGGTTTAAAGTGAGTTTTTATAATAATATCATCACCATTTGAGATACCACCAAGTATTCCTCCAGAGTGGTTTGATTTGAATCCATTTGGGGTTATCTCATCATTGTTTTGACTACCCTTTAGGTGTGTAGAGGCTACCCCGTCTCCTATCTCCACAGCCTTTGAGGCATTGATTCCCATCATAGCCTCTGCTAAGATAGCATCTAGTTTGTAGTATAGTGGCTCACCTAGACCTATTGGAACACCTGTCGCAATAGTTAAAACTACTCCTCCTACAGAGTTATGATTATTTTTTGCACTTACTATAGCCTCCTCTTGAGCCAACTCTACACTAGGGTCAAGAGCGTAGAGCATCGAGCCTTTTGCATGAGCAAAATCATATGAGTTAGATTTAATTCCATCTACTTCACAGACTCCCGATTCTATCTCTATACCTATCTTTTTTAGCATCAATTTGGCTATAGCTCCACCTGCAACTCTAGCTGCTGTCTCTCTAGCAGAGCTTCTTCCACCTCCACGGTAATCTCTAATACCATATTTATGATAGTAGGTAAAATCAGCATGACCAGGACGAAATAGCTCTTTGATACTATCATAATCTCGACTCTTTTGGTTGGAGTTGAAGATAACCATCATAATTGGTGTTCCTGTGCTTACTCCCTCAAATATACCAGATAGTATCTCTACTCTATCATCCTCTTTTCTTGCTGTCTCTAGCTTACTTTTGCCTGGTTTTCTTCTATCTAATTCTGATTGAATAAACTTCTCATCAATCTCTAGCCCTGCTGGTACTCCATCAACTATACACCCTA
>CAZSHP010000063.1:0-11889 GCA_964606545.1 uncultured Sulfurovum sp.
ATTAACAACTTTATGTTTATTTTTACTATCATTTAGCTTTGGAGTTTTTTTTTCGCTAACCTCTCTCCCATACTTTATCACCAAAGCAACAGCATCACTACACTTATCACACTCAATCAAATGTTCAACTATTTTAGCTTTTGTACTCTTGTCTAACCTATTTTCTATATAGTTAGCTAACTCTATATCACTTGGGTGAGTTGTTACGCTTTTGTGCATGGTCGCAACTCCTTTTTGTATTTAATCTTGTTTTTTACTCTCTCTATTTTTTTATAAACCTGTTTGTCGCTATATCCCAAAAATAGTCCTATCTCCTTCGCACTCATCTCTTCTGAGAAGATTAACTTCAAGAGTGCAACCCTCTTTGTATCATCTTCTCTATTTATATACGAATTAGCTTTTAGTCTTTTCCTGATTTTTGTGATTTTTTTCTCTATTTTTGATGAAATATCTATATTGTAACGAGCAAAAAATTTAATCTCCAAAATCTCCTCACCTTCAAAATGCTCCAATACATCAATCTCTCTATAATTGAGATTATAAATAAGTTTTATAAAATCTCTATTCTCTATTGGTTCACCTATTTTTAGTTGTAAAATCAGTTGAGTCTCTTTTGGTATCATATCTATATACTGCTCTAGTATCTCTTCTAATTTTAATAAATCAGCTTTAGGCTCATTTGTGGTAGCAATATTTTTATGTTTTTTGATAAATAGGTTTCTACTAAAATCAATAAATCTACTATTGATAAAGTTATTATAGATATAGTTAAAAAACTTCTCTTGATGACAAATCTCTGTCAAGACAGGATAGATTACAGTCTCAATTCTCTTTTTATTGCTATTGAAGTAGTTTATAATCTCTTTTTCTATACAGCTTTTTTTCTCCCTTTTTTGATAAACTTTGGGGCTTTGAGTCTCTGTACAGAAGATTACATTCTCAATAATAGCTCCAATACTCTCAATATCTATATTATCTCTGTTATACTTGCATATGATTTTTTTTGTATAGTTGCCTACCACTCCACTACTATTTTTTAGCTCTTTGTAGTCTATATCCAATAGAAGTTTGTCCATGTTTCTATATCTCTCACATATCTCAATCATATTATCCATTGTCTTTTGAAATGGAGCAGATTCATGATAGATATTAAATGCTTTTATATGATTGATAACTCTATCGAGCATATACTCAACACATAACATCTTATCTATATGAGAGAGATTATTACTCTGATTACATTTTAAGTTGATAAGCTCATCAGAGAGACGATAATACAAAATCCAAAAACGATTTTTATCAATCTCATTGACTCTTTTTATAACAGGAGAAGCAATTTTGGCGATTTTGATTTGTGATTCACAATCAAAATCTTGTTGAGAGAGTAGAGGAGGGGGGATAGAGATTTTTATTTGAGTATAAGCATAATCCTTGCTACTTTCAAAATATTTTTGGCACTCTTGATTGCATATATTTTTAATAAAATCATCTATATCACTGCTCATATCTTCCCTTAAATAAGTAATAGAAATTATTAATTCTAAATTATTATAGTGAAATTATCTTATTTAATACTTTTTTTTAATGTTTTTTATGAGTATATAATAAAATAGATTTATAAAAAATTACTCTGAATAGCCTCCATTAACCCCTCTTCACTAATAGGCTTTACCAAAAAAGCATCAGCTCCTCTAATAATAGTCTCTTTTTTACGAGTCTCATTAGAGGAGATAGCGACAATGGGAACTCTAGGTATTGTATCATCATCAACATATCGCGCCAAAAACTCTATACCGTTGAGTTTTGGCATCTCTATATCTAAGAGTACCAACTCTATATCTGAATGTTCATGTAGTTTTGCTAACGCATCTTCTCCATCGGCTGATTCAAAAACTTCAATCTCATATAGTTTTTTCTTTAAGATATTGACTAGCAGTTTTCTATTTATATAGTCATCATCTACAACCAAAATTTTGAAAACAGCCATTAAACTCTCCTATATTTATTGATAACATGTTGGAGTTCGTCTTTTTTTATGATTCCTACTAGCTCATCTTTGATAGTATCCATATTGTATTGACCCCCTTTTAGCTCTGTTAAACTCAAGAGTATTACAGACATATCTCTATGTTGCATTTTGATAGCTTCTCGGTTTAGTACCTCTAGCTCTCTATCTATGAGTAGAGTATCATATCGTTTATCTTGAATCTTATCTTTTAGATTTTTCATATCAGATATAATTTCAATCTTATACTCTAAGTTGGAGAGTACTTTTGATAGAATCTGTGCCTCTAATGGATTCTTTTTGGCAATTAGAATCTCTTTTTCCTCTCTAATCTCAACCATTTTTGATACAGAAGCTGTTGGAGTCTCATCCTCCTCTACTATCTCTAAAGGAGTATCATCTATTAGAGTTATCTTATCATCTTCATGGCTCTTTATACTCTGCATAACTGATATATCTCTACTCTCCTCCTCTATATCTTTTTCTACTCTTTCTGCTTGTTTTAGGAATTTTTTGAGTATAAATAGTAGCTCATTATTCTCAATAGGTTTAGCGATATACTCATCTAAACCCTCCTCCAAAAATCTCTCACGGTCACCCTTTAGTGCATTGGCTGTTAGTGCTACGATAGGTGTATGTGGTATTGACTCTTCATTTTCAAAGTTTACAATCTCATGAGTAGCTTCGATACCATCCATTACAGGCATCTGTATATCCATCAAAATAAGGTCATATCTATAGTTTTTAATCTTCTCAAATGCTTGAAGTCCATCATTTGCTAGGTCTACAGATATTCCATATCTCTCTAGTATCTGTTTGACTAGTTTTTGATTTATCATATTGTCTTCAGCGACAAGTATTTTACCTTCAAACTGAATGCTATCAAATAGAGCAGAGCTATTTCTAGTCGATTCACTCTTTATTTTCTCTTTTTCACTATCTTCCTCTTTGACCCTATTGATGGCGTTTAAAATTTTTGTAGGAGTGATAGGTTTATATAGAGTTTTACTACCCTTTAGACCTAGTGCATCAACCTTACCTTTACTTCCAAAGTTTGTAATTAGAGTCACTCTATTGGAGTCTAGTTTTCGAATAATATTTGTAATATCTTCATCAATGGAGTCTATATCTATCCATATACCATCTATTGATTTATCTCTGTTGAAGTTCTTAAGTTCACCAGCTGTTAAAAAATTACTTGTTGAGACATCAAAATAGTCTAAATATCTATTGAGATACTTATCAAACTGTGTAGCTGTGGCAGATTGATATTTAGCTATAGACATATTCTCTTTTGCTGAGAGTCTACCTAGTTCAGTATTCTCTAATACCTCCTCTAGCTCCAAGGTAAAATAGAATGTTGTCCCTTTCTCTTTTTGGCTCTCTAGTTTGAGTTCACTACCCATTATCTCCAAGAATCTAGTAGTAATAGTAAGACCCAACCCAGTACCACCATATTTTCTAGTGATAGAGACATCAGCTTGAGTAAATGCGTCAAAAACATTTAGCTGTTGCTCTTTTGTCATACCTATTCCGTTATCTTTGATAGAGAACATAATCTTGGCATGGTTATCTATAGTATCTATTTTTGTTATCTCTACATCGATAAAACCACCAAAGTCTGTAAACTTAATCGCATTACTTAAAAGGTTAATCAAAATCTCTTTTATCTTTACAGAGTCACCTAGAAGTTTTCTATTAATACTAGGGTCCAGATAGAAGTTGAGGTCAATATCTTTTTCGGATGCTTTGACACCATATGTCTCTACAGCATTTTCGAACTCTACAATTGGGTCAAATAGATTGATGTCTAGCTCTATCTTGTTGCTCTCTATTTTTGATAAATCTAAAACATTATTGATAATACTAAGTAGATTTTCTGAACTTTTTTCGATAATTGCTGTGAACTCTATCTGCTCATCATCTAAGTTTGTATTTTTAAGAAGTTCAGTAAATCCTACAATTCCATTGAGTGGTGTACGAATCTCATGTGACATATTTGCTAAAAATAGTGATTTTGACTCATTTGCTTCTAGTGCTTGTATCTTATCTTGTCTAGCATTCTCTATTAGTAGTTCCAAAAATTTATAAGCCTCTTTGATTCCCTTATTGGTATTTAAATCTATGCTCTTTATCGCATTTATGCTTGGTTCATCAAAGTTCTTATCAGACTCTATCTCTCTAACAGTATTATTTAAAATATCCTCTAGGCTTTTTATATTGTTACTAATATCTCTACTAGTCTTATGTCCCAATATTGTTAAAAATAGAGCAAGAATCCAAAAAAATCCAGCTACTCCAAGTATAGTTATATTTTGAAGAACATACTCATCATTTTTTGCCAAAAGAGTCTTTTCAACCTCTTTTTGCATTTTCGAAAAATAGTCTATCTTGTCTCCGTGCATTATAAACCAAGATACTGGTTCTATAGAGAAGGCTCCATCATCGACATTTTTTTGAAGTTTTGAGAAGCTACTCTCTATTCCTCTATTGAGATTTTTATAATCTCTACTATTTATAATAGAAAATATCTTCTCTTTTAACTCTCTATCTCTTATCTCTTTGGGATTAAATACACTAGATTTGTTTCTAGTCTCATGCCAAAATGCAATATCCTTTTCTGTCATAGGCATCTGACTCATCAAAAAATAGTTAACAAAATCTCTCTCTAGTGATGAGTTCTCTGTAGCTATATAGAGTTGAGAGAGGGAGGTTATGAGTGATGATATTTCATCATTGAGTCTATAGTAGTTTATAAGTAGTTGATGTTTTAAAATAGGCTCTGTTAAATCTCTATTGTATCTCTTATAAAAAGCATTTGAAAAGGATACTCTATTGTTATCTATATCAGAACGAATTTTTCCTATCTGTTTTAGATGATTAAATATATTTTGATTGTCATAATCTGTCTTTGAGTCAATAAGTCCAGAGAATATATTATCACTATCTATATGTATTAGTGAGCTTTTTGCCTTATCTATTACATTATCAGTTATAACTCTCTGCCTCAAAAGCTCCTGTTTTGCATGAACTTCATTTTTTGCCCCCATAAAGCTAGAGCTAAGTCCTCTCTCTCTTCCTATCTCTTTTATAACAGCTGTTAGTTCTACATTGTTTTTTATGATATTTCTTAACTCATCTGCTTTATAGTATTTGCTATAAGAGATAAAGAGAAAGTAACTAGATACAATAAAAAGTAGTAGTAGTGGTAGTATACTTATTAATCTCAATCTATTATTTATCTGCATTAATCCCCCCTTTGGCTACAGTTTTGGTTGCTTCATATAGTTTTCTAAAGATATAAATAGACCCCAATATTTAATAAATAGTGATTTTAGTTTTTTATGCTCTGTACAGAATTGAATCTCTTCTAGTACATCAGCTAATTCATTGATACGAAGATTACTCGCTGCACCTTTTAGTTTATGTCCAAGCTCATGGATATTATCCATATCTTTTTGATAATATGATGCTAATAGATGGTCTTTGTCATGGTGTGCTTGTTCTATAAAGTCCTCAACAAACTCCTCTATTAAAACAACTGGTAGATTTAGCTCATCAGCTGCAACTTTTGGATTGTAATCTATAGGTAATGGAGTCACATTTTCCAAAGATAACCTGTCGCTATTATCTAATTTTTCTTTTTCAGCTTTAGGCTCTTCAATCTTCTTATTAGGGACTTCGTCAAATAGAGATAACTCGTCGTCCAAATTGAAATCTTCTATATCTACTAAATCAATAGACTCCTCTTTTTTCTTGGCAGGAGTTGGAGTAGGGGTAGGTATCTCCTCTACAGTATTAAGTAGGTCTGTAAATCTACTATTTAGCTCATCCTCTTTTGTATCTAGTTGTAGAACATCTTTTTCTATAATACTACTGCTCTTCGCTACGGTTGATTTTTTTAGGGTAAGTAGAGCGAGTCTTGTGTAGTACTCATCAATATAGTGTGTTCTCTCTTCACTAGGAAGTTTTTTGATTTTTAGTAGCAGTATATTGATATTTGGAATCTTGAGGGTTAGAGCAAGATTGGATAGATTTTTGATAGCTTTATCATCTCCATCAAATAGCTTCTTCTCATCAATTATAGATTGGTCTATAAAACTATCAAGATATAGTTTATAGTCATCTATGGAGAGACCTATCTCCGAAGAGATTTTCTCTACATCCAAATAGATAGGTTCATAGTTAAGTTGTAGTTTACTTATACTATTTTTTGTCTCTATTATATTGCTTAGTTTTAGTATCTCAATAGGCTCCGAATCTGTCAAGAATTTAGTTGTTGAGTAGTTTGCTTTGATGCTTTTATCACTCAAATTTAGATGAATTTTACTATTCTCAAACTTAATATTTTTTGCAATATTATTTTTTATAATATCATTAAAGTTTTTATATCCTAGTAGTTCTATAAACTCTTGGTCAGCCATTGTAATCTGTTTTTTGTTATTCTGTCCGTAGTACATAATCTATTTTACCTCTTGTTTAATCATATTGAGCATAAAGCTCAATCTCTTCTTCTATATCTATTTTTGATGCTGGTTTGTGTACAACAATAAAACCAACTACTTTATTATTTTTATCATATTTTGGTGTGGTATGAATACTACTCCAAAAATACATGCCATCACGACGAATATTTTTTAGTGTACTAAACCATTTTTTCATTCTTTTGTTAGTAGACCATAACTTCTCATATAGTGCATCAGGAACATCAGGGTGTCTAAAAATCTTATGATTTTTTCCTATAAGCTCCTCTCGTCTAAAGCCTGTAACTTCAGCAAAATTTGAATTGACAAAAGTTATAACTCCGTATATGTCTACCTCATATATTAAATTTTTTTTATATCTATACTCTATATCTAGTGGAATAAGATGATGCACAAGTCTCCTTTCTATCACGAATCAATTCACAAAGATAACTGTAATATAAAAATACTAAAGAAGTATTTAAATTAATATATTTTTAAAATTTAAATACTGTAAGTAAGTTTTTTTTTACATTAAAAAATAGTGAGTGTTGCGAAGCACAACTTTATTATCATTATAAAACATTATCTGTTTTTCAGCATTTTAGCAACTTTTTGACTACTAGCAACTGAAAGTTCGCTAAAACTTGCTTGATTTATAGCTTCGAATGTTCCAAAATAGTTAAGTAGTTTTTTTACTGTTGCAGGACCAATTCCCTTTTTGGATAAAAGTGAGTTTTTTGTGTCCTCTTTTCGTTTTCTATTCCGATGATAAGTTACAGCATAACGGTGTGCCTCATCTCTTTGTCTTTGTATCCATTGTAATCTCTTGTCAGTAGTTTTTAGTTGAAAAACTGACTCTTTTGTATATATAATATCTCTTGCTGAACCTTTGGCACGATGGGCTTTTGCATCTAGTTTCTCTTTTGCTATTGCAATTACACTTATAGTAACTTTTGCCTCTTCAAGTAGTTCTATAGCAAGTCTCAAAAGAGTATAACCACCATCTACTATCCATAGGTCAGGAGGTGGGTTTTTTTCAAAGTTAGAAATACGCTTTGATAGCATCTCTCTCATCTGTCCATACTCATCTTTTGACTCTAATTTATATCGTCTATATGCTGATTTTTTCCAACTATTTTCACTCCATACAACCATCGCTCCAACAGTAGCTACACCCATCATATGTGAGTTGTCAAAGCTTTCGACAACATAAGGAATGTAAATTAATTTAAAAAGTTCAGCTATTTTGGGTTCTATCTCATTATTACTCCTATTTTTTTGTCTCAGAATCTCATTAGCATTGGTTATAGCAAGTTGAATAAGTTTAGCTTTTGCTCCTATTTTGGGGTGGATTATCTCTATCTTTTTAGAGAATCGTTTGCTAAGTATCTCTGCTATCTTATTTTGCTCATCAAAAGGGTGTGCTACTAAAATTTTTTTAGAAATATCTGGTCTTTCATAGCTATAGAACTCTAATAGAGCCCCTCTATAAGCCTCTTTCTCATCATATATATCACTCCCTCGAAAAGTAGAGAAATCAGAAGATATTATCTTTCCATCACGCATAAATAGTTTGACAATTACCCCTTTTTTGTTACCATTTACTATAGCAAATATATCTATATTCTCTTTTTTTGCTAAGTCGATATTTGAGTTTATAGTCAATGATTTTATAGCCTTAATATTATCTCGTAATGTAGTAGCCTCCTCAAACCGTTCAGCTATAGCTAGTTCTGTCATTTTTTTTTCTAACATCTCTATAAGTATAGTTCGTTTAGCTATAGCTTTTTTGGCTTTGTTTATAATTTTTTGATACTCATCGATAGTTACTCTGTTTTCACAAGGAGCTAAACATCTACCTATTTGGTAAAAGAGACAAGCCTTTTTTTCTCGTTTTAGTGATTTTTTTTGTACAATAGGAAAGACCTCATAGAGTGTATCAAGTAGAATCTTACCTCCATTTGGAAAGGGACCATAATAGGATATTTTTTTCCCTTTTATAATCTTTCTGGTAATTTCAAATCTTGGAAAACTCTCACTCTCATCTATGTAGATATATGGGTAGGTTTTGTCATCTCTTAATAAAATATTATACCTAGGATTGAGTTGTTTGATAAGTGAATTTTCAAGTATTAAGGCATCTGTTTCACTATCTACGATAATATACTCAACTAAAGCAACCTGTTTTAACATATTAATAATTCTAATACTTAGTGTTGGATTAGGGTGAAACTTTGGAGTAAAACGCCAATAGCTTTTGACTCTTTTTTTTAAATTTTTTGCTTTTCCTACATAGAGTAGATGACTGTTTTTATCAAAGTATTGGTAAACTCCTGCTTGGTTTGGTAGGTTTTGTATAGTCTCTATCATTGTAAAACTTTTCTCTATTAGATGGTGAGTATGTTAAAAAATATTATTTTAACAGAAAAATTATACATTAACTTATCCTACTTTTTTCTTAAAGCTTTAAAATTTAGGCGTTTTCTGATAAAATTGCTCTTTTAATAAAAAAGGAAAAATGATGAGAAAATATCATATAGTTATAATCCCTTTAATCTCTACACTTTTGGGTTTTGCAACGGATGTCGATAGCTTGAATATACAATCAATGTATGATGGAGCAGAGGAGATAGAGATGCAAAATAGAGCAATGGAGGCTGGAATGAGACAACATAATCAACAGAGTGAGCCAATTGTTATAGAGACAACTGAAGAGATTATGGATAATACTCCTATCGAAGGATTTCAGGAGCTTGGTGATAAGTATTTTTTGCAGAGAGTCATAGAGGATAGTGAACATTCAAAAGTGACAGTATCAACAAGTGGAAATATGGTTAAAATCAGTACTATTACAGCAAAAAAAGAGCATAAAAATAGTTCAAATGGTATTGAGGAATCAACTTATAGTAGTAGTAATATAGAAGAGCTTTCTCTTCCAGAGGGTGCAGATATAGCAAAATTGACTAAAGTCTATAGAGATGGAATTTTGAAAATCTCTGTACCAAAAAGATAGATAGGGTGTTTTATCACCCTAGTTTAATATGACTCTTCTCTTCTCTTTTTTACTGTTTGAGCAAGTTGATGTACAGCCATTGCATAGAATGAGCTATGGTTATATGTTGTGATAACTCTAAAATTATGTGTTCCAAACCAAAGTTCATCATAGGTAGCTCTTGGTAATTTTATTAATGATACAAGACCTTTATAGTAGAGTTTAGTTCTAGGCTTAATCTTATATCTTTTTTTTAATTTATATTGAGAATATTTATATTTATATCCTGTTTTTAATTTTTTATATTTTTTGCCTCTAAATCTTTGACCCTTATATTTTGCTCTAATAGCTACTTGGCTAACTGAACTATTCCATCCATTTCTACTAAAGTAGTTAGCTATACTACCTATCGCATCCTCTGCATTCCATAAGTCTGTCACTCCATCATGATTAAAATCAACAGCAAATCTAATATAACTACTAGGCATAAATTGTCCATACCCTAAAGCACCAGATGTAGAACCCATGAGTTCTGTTGGAATAAGTCCTGCATCTCGTGTAAGAACCAAAAATTTTTCTAGTTCATCTTTATAGAAACTTGCTCGTCTATCTCCCAACATACTCTTGGTTGTCAATACATCAATTACTCTATGTTTACCAAAATTAGTACCATAGGCTGTCTCTATACCGATAATTCCAACAATATATTCAGCAGGAACTCCATATCTCATCTCAGCTCTTGCTAGTGTATCTGCATATTTGTCCCAAAATGCTATACCTCTTTGGATATTTCTCTCATAGACAAAACAGCTTCTATATCTATCCCATTTTCCCTGTTGGGTTTGAGTTATATTTGCTGCACAGTTTGTTCGTGTTTGTGGAATATATTGCCAATTTTGTGCTTGAGAAAATATTCTATTGAGTTCATTTCTCTTGAAGTTGTGAACATTGACCATCATATCTATAAACTCTAAAAGCTCATAGTTTCCTTGAAAATCTCCTAGAACTTCATCGTAAGTTGGTGGTTTGACTACTGTACTAGTAGGCTCTGTAGTTTTGTTGGTATCTATGATACCTAAGTTAGTTCTGTTATTTTCACTAAACTCTTTTTTTTCAGGACTCTTTGTACTACATGCTGAAAGAAGTAGTAGTGATAAGATTAAGGTGGATATTTTCCCAATTTTCATAATTTTCCCCATATATTTTTAATGTATTTGAATTATAATAATTTTTGATTAAATTAGCAATGAAAAACAGATAATAGAGTAAAAGTATTTTTAAACTATAACACTACCTGTTTTTTAATACTCACCAAAGATTTAAAATAAACAAAATATATAAAATAACAACTTCTAACTCATCATTTGGTATAATCCACCTAATTTTAATCTGATGGAGAGAATATGAGTTATAAGCCAAATGAAATAGAAGCAAAATGGCAAGAGATATGGAGCAAAAAAGGTGCATTTGAGCCTTTTGATAATAAAAATTTACCTAAGAAATATATACTAAGTATGTTTCCATTTCCTAGTGGGAGACTACATATGGGACATGTGCGAAACTATACTATTGGTGATGCAATGGCTAGGTACTATAGAAAGCAGGGATATAATGTACTTCACCCAATCGGTTGGGATGCTTTTGGTATGCCAGCAGAAAACGCAGCTATCAAACATGGACGACATCCAAAGGAGTGGACATACTCCAATATTGACTATATGAGGGGTGAATTGAACTCTCTTGGTCTCTCTTTTTCAGAAACTAGAGAGTTTGCTACTTGTGACCCTCTCTATACTAGATGGGAGCAGGAGTTTATTATTGAGATGTTCAAGCAGAAGCTTATGTATCGTGAATCAACTACTGTCAATTGGTGTGAGGAGTGTCATACAGTATTAGCAAATGAGCAGGTAGAGGATGGGTGTTGTTGGCGTTGTGACAATGAGGTCAAACTCAAAGAGATGGATGGGTACTATATTGATATAGTCAAATATGCTAATGAGCTTTTGGAGGATTTGAAACTTCTTGAAGGTAAATGGCCAAATCAGGTCTTGGCTATGCAGAGCAATTGGATTGGTAAATCAAGAGGCTTGGAGTTTAAATTTGACTTATCAGATGAGAGTAGAGCGAAACTAGATGGCAAATTTGATGGGTTTGAGGTTTTTACTACTAGAGCTGATACTATTTATGGTGTTACATATTCTGCCCTAGCTCCTGAACATCCTATTGTAAAATTACTTATTAAGAATAATCTACTTGATAGTGATATAGCTCAAAAAATTACTGCTATGAGTAATATGAGTGAGATAGATAGAGCTAAATCTGACAAAGAGGGGTATGACTTAGGAATTACTGTTATTCATCCATTGACAAAAGAGGAGATTCCTGTTTGGACAGCAAATTTTGTACTTGCATCTTATGGTGGTGGG
>CAZSHP010000064.1:0-11488 GCA_964606545.1 uncultured Sulfurovum sp.
GTAAAAAAAGTGGAATAGATATTTCTATCTATATTTTTTATCTACTATATTTTATAGATGTAGCATCTGAGACTATTCCTGTTGTCTTATCAACATGAAAAATCTGACTATCACCCTTTTTTTGTTGTGATACTCTGGAGAGGGAATTTCCAATAATCCCTCCAATTAATGAAGACAAAATAATAATACCTACTATAATGATTGGTGTCGATTCAAACATATTTACTCCTACCTATTAATTTGCTATATACTTATTAATTTAACTGTAAAAAAGTCTGAAAAAGATATTTGTATTTAAATATCATATAAAATTTATAAATAAAAATACTCCCTGTCTTGTTTTATAAATCTTATGTTGAAATTATCTACTAATTTTTATTTAATACCATGTTTATTCTCAAAATCAAAATCTCTTCCATAATGTCCCTTTAAAATAGTTTAATTAATCAGTATATTATAATGATTTTAATATAAAACATCCTTAAAATATGAAAAAAATATATATTTTATTAATTTATATTTTTTTTAATTTATAGATTAGCTAATTTTTTTGCTTGACCTCTCCAGTCCTCTCTCTCTATCTTTTTTGGGAAAAATATAACATTACTGTTCATCCACTCTATCTCTCTCTCTGTCCAGTTTGCGATTTGGTCAAAATGGTAGATGCCATTCTCATTCAAAACTCCCTCTACTACCTTTCCTATACCTTTGATAAGTTGTAGATTATCTTTGCCCTCAGCTCTTGGCTCTTTTAATTGATTAGGTCTTTTGCTATCTTGCAAATTCAAAGATTCTTCTTTAATATTTGGCTCTTGATAATCTATATGTAGCTCATGAGTTGTATCAGGTATCTTATGACAGTTATCTTTATTTTTAGATTTTGGAGCAAAAAGAAGATATAGAATAACTCCTACAATAAGTATAGCAAGTATGGTATAGATTAAAGTTTCCATCATAATATTCCTTTAAAGTTGATTAATATTTATATTATAATGTTTTTAAGATTAAATACCCTTAAAAGAGTGCTTATTATGGTAATAATATTAAAATTAAAGAAAAGTTTAAGTCTTTGAAGACTTAAACTAAGAAGATTATAGGAGTAATAATTGGGTATTGTCTCTTTGTTCTGACAACATGTTTTCGGATAACTCCCCTTAACTCATCTTGAAGTTTTTTTACAGATGTTAGCTGTTCAGGTTTTGCATTTAGTAAAAATGTCTCTATGATATTCTCTATCTCATGTGAAAATCTCTTAATCTCTTTGTTTGGTACGAGACCATGAGTAGTTATAACAGCCTTTCCTATAACCTTTTTCGTAGATTTATCAATCTGCATAGCGATATTTACAATTCCCTCTTGGGCAATTTTTTGTCTATCTCCAACTATCTCTGGTTTTATCTCTTTGTTATTTTGGTTATCTATAAAGCTTTTTCCTGTCTTGATAGATTTGACCTTTTTGATATATTTGGTAGTTATCTCAACTTGGTCACCATCACTCATAAGCAGAATATTTCTCTCATTGACTCCACAACTTATTGCTGTCTTTGCATGTTTTGCTATATGGTTATACTCTCCATGCACAGGCAAAAAGAATTTCGGTTGAGTGAGTCTAAGTATAAGTTTCTGCTCCTCTTGTGCAGCGTGACCAGATACATGAATATTTTCAAAATCTTTGTATCTTACAGTTACTCCTGCTTTTACTAGTTTATTCATTAGACTAGATACAGAGGCTTCATTTCCTGGAATCGCATGAGCAGAGATAATAATAGTATCTGTTGGCTTTAGTTTGATATGCCTATGCTCATCCGTCGCCATCCTAGATAGTGCGGCCATCTCCTCACCTTGTGAGCCAGTAGTTACTATCAATACTTCACCATCAGCAAATCTATTTATCTCATGTGCCTCAATAAAGTGTCTATCAGATATATCTATAAATCCTAGCCGTCTAGCTATCTCTACATTTCTCTCCATAGAGCGACCAATGACGCAGACTTTTCTTCCTGCTTTTACACCTCTATCCATAGCTTGAAATAGTCTATGGGTATTTGATGAGAATGTAGACATAATCACTCTACCCTCTGCTAAATCAAATAGTGTATCAAATGTCTTACCTACAACTGCTTCACTCTTGGTAAATCCTGTGTTGTGAGAGTTTGTACTATCAGAGAAGAGACATAGGACACCTTGATTCCCATAGTGTGCAAATCTCTGTAGGTCTGTAGTTTGGTTATCTATGGGTGTATGATCGATTTTGAAATCTGCTGTATGTAGAATCGTACCTGCTACAGTCTGAATAGCTAAACCACATGAATCGACTATAGAGTGTGTCATATGCATAAACTCTACTTTGAATGTACCTATATCATATATCTCTCTTTTTGTAATATAGTTGAAATATTTTACATCCTCTTTTAGTTTATGTTCATTAAACTTATTCTCTATCATTGAGAGAGCAAGTGGTGTACCATAGATAGGAAACTTTAGCTCTTTGAATAGATATGGAACAGCACCAATATGGTCTTCGTGTGCATGTGTAATAAGAATTGCTTTGATTTTATTTTTGATAGAGTGTAGATATGAAAAATCAGGTACTAAAATATCCACACCGTGCATAGTCTCATCTGGAAAACTCATACCAACATCTATAATAATAGCTGTATCTTCATCCTCTAAAACAGCTATATTTCCACCAATCTCACCAAGACCACCTAGTGGAGTAAATCTAATTTTGCTTTTATTAGATATATCTATCTGTCTCCATGGATTCATTCTTGCATCATTGGCTAATTGATTCTTTTTTAAGACCTCTTTTAAATCATCTCTTAGTGGCCCCATCGCATTTCTGTTTCGTTTACCACCTTTTTTGCCACCATTTTTATTACCATTTTTATTGTTATGAGGTTTTTTATTTTTATTATAATTGGGTTTTGACTCTTTTTTGTTACCATTAACTGATTTTGGTGGGGTCTTTAGATTTCCATTTACCTCTTTTGGTGACTCTTTTTGATTTGCACTTGTTGTCTGTTTTGGTCTCCTATGAGGATTTTGTGAACGCCGTGGTCTATCAGGTCTATCTCTTCTAGGTTTGTTGCTTTCGCTCTCTTTTTTCTCTTCCATTAATAATCTCCTTATTTAATTTATTATATAAGTGATGATAAATGGTCGTTTTAGCTTCATGAGGTCGAATATTTAGATTAATCTCTAATTTTACAAAGAGTGCTTCAATCTTATCTTTTGGGTAGTGCGTAGAGAGATTTTTGGAGAGTTTTTTTCTCGGTTGTTTAAATGCAACTTTTAGAAAATCTTCAAATCCTTTGTCGTCTCTACTACGCTCTTTTTTGATTAAAAGAATGGCAGAGGTCACTTTGGGTGGTGGCACAAAATTCTCTGCACCTACCTCAAAAAGTAGCTCTCCAAAACCAACACTCTGTGTCAAAACAGTAAGTGCCGAAAAAGCCTTCTCTCCTTCTTTAGCAGAAAACTTCTGTGCTACCTCTCTCTGTACCATTACCAAAATAGATTGACAATGTTTATCTTTTAATGCTTTTAAAATAATATTGGTGGCTATATAATAGGGTAGGTTTGCAACTAGATGATACTCCCTCTCTAGTAGCGTACCACTCCCCCAACGCTCAAGCACATCACCACAATTTAGAGATAACGCCCCTCGATTGATAGGCTCTGAAAACTCTTTTTGGAGATGCTCACATAATCTTTTATCAACCTCAAATGCCTCTACGGTTTTAACATTTATCAGTTCTTTTGTTAAATCACCTAAGCCAGGTCCAATCTCTGCTACGACTAAGTCATCTTTGGGCATCGCTTGGATGATTTGCTTTATTATTTGGTCATTTTTTAGAAAATTTTGACCATATCTTTTGTTAGCAAACTCTGCTAAATTTTTTCTGTTGCTCATTTTACACCATTATTGCTTAATTTGGATATAATTCTAACATAATTAATGAATAGTTAATAGTGAATAATCAATAATTTTAAGGAAAGAGATGGAATATTTTGCAAAACGCATAATACCATGTTTGGATGTCGATAACGGTAGAGTGGTCAAAGGTGTAAACTTTGTAGGATTACGAGATGCAGGTGACCCTGTAGAGGTAGCCAAAAGATATAACCAAGAGGGGGCTGATGAGATAACCTTTTTGGATATTGGGGCATCTCATGAGGGACGAGATACTATTGTTGATGTAGTACGAGAAGTAGCAAAAGAGGTTTTTATCCCTCTAACAGTAGGTGGTGGAATCCGAGAGCTACCCGATATATATAATCTACTCAATGTAGGATGTGACAAAGTAAGCATAAATTCAGCTGCGATAAAGAGACCAGAGTTTATCAATGAAGCATCAAAAAGATTTGGTTCACAATGTATTGTAGTTGCTATTGATGCCAAAAAAGTAGCTCCTAATGAGTGGCATATATTTACTCATGGTGGACGAAATGATACAGGAATAGATGCCATAGAGTGGGCAAAAGAGGCATATAATAGAGGAGCTGGAGAGCTACTAGTGACAAGCATGGATTGTGATGGAACCAAAGCAGGATTTGCCAATGACCTAAACTCCAAACTAGCAGAAGTGGTCAATATCCCAATAATTGCTAGTGGAGGAGCAGGGACTATGGAGCATATCAAAGAGGCTTTTACTATTGGCAACTCTGATGCTGCATTGGCTGCTTCTATATTTCACTTTAGAGAGATAGATATAATGGATTTGAAACGCTACCTAAAATCTCAAAATATACCTGTGAGACTATAGATGATTATCTGTGCAGGTGAGAGTGAGTCCTTTGAGTTTGCAACTCCTATGGGTATTGGATTGATAGATACTGCTATTAATCTAACTAGAAGATGTATAGAGAGTCCTCCTAAGTCTATCCTATTTATAGGAAGTGCAGGGAGTTATGGTTCTTATGATATTTTTGATATAGTAGAGTCAAAAACAGCCTCTAATATAGAAAACAGCTTTTTTAATGCCAACGCCTACACTCCAATAGATAATATAGTCTCAACTACTAAAATTGTTTCACGTGAAACAATTATAAACTCATCCAATTATATTACAACAGATAAGACTCTATCTAACTCCTACCTATCTAAGGGAATTAGCCTAGAGAATATGGAGTTTTATTCTGTATTAAAAGTGGCAAAGGCTTTTAATATCCCTGCTAGAGGTATTTTTATTGTGACTAACTATTGTAATGAGAATGCACATAGAGATTTTATAGCAAATCACAAAGAGGCGATGAGTAGGCTTACAAAATATATGAACTCAAAATATTCGTAGGGTTGGCTTTAGCCAACCAATTAAAGCAAAATAAATTTATGGTTGGCTAAAGCCAACCCTACAGTTTTACCATTATAATAAAGGCGTAACAGAGAATGAAAAAAAACATACAAGATTACACAAGAGAAGAGTTATCCAAACTCATAAAACCCTCATTTAGAGCCAAACAGATATACTCATGGCTCTATCATAAATACGTAACCTCTTTTGATGAGATGAAAAACTTACCAAAAACAATGAAAGAGGATTTAAAAGATAACTACAGAATAGATTTACTAAAGATTATAAAAGTAGAAGATAGCATAGATGGGAGTAGAAAATATCTTTTTGAGTTAGATGATGGTAATACAGTAGAAGCAGTTTTATTATTAATGAAAAAAGAGCAATATCATGAGGATGGGGGATTAAAACATCAAGCCAAATATACTGTTTGTATCTCATGTCAAGTAGGTTGTAAGGTTGGTTGTAGCTTCTGTTTAACAGCTAAGAGTGGATTTTTGAGAAACCTATCAGCAGGTGAGATAGTAGAGCAGATAAGGATAATCAAAAGAGATAATAATATAGATGCAAATAGGAGACTAAATATAGTCTATATGGGTATGGGAGAGCCTCTCGATAATCTCGAAGCTGTAGCACAATCATCACGAGTCTTTGCTGACCCTGATGGTATGGCTATTGCTCCTCATAGACAGACTATATCTACCTCTGGACTTAGCTCTAAAATTGTAAAATTAGGAAAGTTGGGATTGGGTGTAAACTTAGCAATCTCTCTACATGCTGTGGATGATGAGTTACGAGAGCAGTTAATGCCAATTAACAAAGCTTATAATATTAAATCTATTATAGATGCCGTAAAACAGTTTCCTATAAATGATAGAAAAAGAGTAATGTTTGAGTATCTTGTGATAAAAGATGTAAATGATGATATAGGTTCAGCCAAAAAGTTGCTATCTCTATTAAATGGCATAAAATCAAAAGTAAACTTAATCTATTTTAACCCCTATGGTGGAACAGAGTTTAAACGACCTGAACCAAAAGATATGTTAGCTTTTCAAGAGTATTTAACCAAAAGAGGGCTACACTGTACGATACGAGAGTCAAAAGGACTAGATATATCGGCTGCGTGTGGTCAGTTGAGAGATAATGAGTTAGAGGAGACAAATTAGATGAGTATTTTAGATTGGACAATGGTTGGATTTATAGTTATAGTAGTGATTATTAGTGGGGTAGGGATCTATCGAGCGTTAAAAGAGTAACAAATTCATAGATTATAATTATTTTAGTTTATGATTATTCTAAGATAAAGTTATCTGAATTTTTTTTATGTTATATTCCTACTTGATATAAATTTTATATCTATTAACAAAAGGAAAATTAACATGAAAAGATTATTATCAGTTGTAACGATAGGTATCTGCCTATCTATGGGGGCATCAGCAGATGAGGCAAAAGTAGATACAAATAAAACTACAGTTAGCCAAACAAAACAGCAGAGTGGTGTAGTAATTAACCTAGCAGGTAAACAGAGAATGTTGACTCAAAAGATGAGTAAAGAGGCTCTTTTTGTAGCAAAAGGGATTGATACAGACGCTAACAAAGCAAACTTAACAAAAACAGAAGAGCTTTTTGATAAGACACTAAAAGGTCTAATCGCTGGGGATAAAGATTTAAATCTTCCAAAGACAGAGAACAAAGATATTGTAGCACAGCTAAATAAAGTGACTGAACTTTGGACATCATTCAAAACAAGTATTGATAAAGTAGTTGCAGGAAAAAGCGACAAAGCAACACTAGAAGCAATTGCAAAAGAGAACCTACCACTACTAAAAAACATGAACAAAGCAGTAGGTATGTATGCAGAGAATAGTGGCTCTAAACTAGACCCTGAGATGGCTAAAACTATCAATCTAGCAGGTAAGCAGAGAATGTTAACCCAAAAGATGACAAAAGAGCTACTACTTGTGGCTAATGGTATTGATGCTGATGCAAACAAAGAGAATGCCAAAAAGACTGGTGAGCTTTTTGAGACAACTCTAAAAGGTCTAACTGATAAGTGTAAAAATGACGATATTAAAAAGCAGTTGGAAGTTGTAGCTAAATTATGGGTAGATTATAAGTCTATTATCGAAAAAGCAGATACAAGTGACGCTTCTTTGAAAAAGGCACAAGAGTTAAATATGCCTCTACTAAAAGAGATGAACAAAGCTGTTAAGATGTTTGAAGCATCTATCAAATAAAATCCTATAAGAGGTCTCGATAGAGAGCCTCTTATCTATATATCTCTCTTCTCATCTCAAAAAAATCAACCTTTGATACAATATAAAAATCACACCCATAAGAGAACTCAAGTGAGTTTGCATGTAACAAAAGTCGAGAAGCCCCAGTCTCTCTAACTCTATCCTCTTTTGATAACTTCCCCTCCAAGTAGTCATTGGCAACCTCAAATGAAGCCCCATAAATAGGGTCTCCTAGTATAGAATGTTTCACGTGAAACAAATGTATTCGTATCTGGTGAGTCCTACCCGTAAGAGGTCTACACTCTATGAGAGTAGCATTTAACTCGCTATCATAGTGTAGAGGTGTAAACTCTGTCTTGGCATATTTAGCATTTTGGGAAATCTCTACTTTGTGCTTGTTGGTACTATAGTCACTACGAATAGATATAGGCTCTTCTACCACAAAACTCTCTCTTACTTCACCTCTAACCCATGCTAGGTACTGTTTTCGTATCTGTTTCCTCTCAAAAGAGCCTTTTAGGAATCGTTCGGCATCTTTGTGCCTACTTGCAAGTAGTAGCCCTGATGTCTCCATATCAATCCTATGTGTGCTGTTTGCATTCTGTCCTGAGTGACTTCGTATCTCATCTAGCATAGAGTACTCTGTAGCCATAGTATTGGGGTGAACCATAACTCCTGAGGGTTTATCATAAATCAAAAAATCTTTGGTTGTAAATATAGGTTTGGCTCCTCTACTTTTGGGTTCAAAATAGACTATCTCTATATCCCCCTCTATAGTTCCACCTTTATCATAGGTGGATTTACCATCTATAAGTATGCGTCCTTTGGATATAACTCGCTGTGCTTCACCTTGGGTGAAATTGAATTTACGGATAAGAAAAAGAAAAGCTTTGATAGGTTTTTCTATATGGAATGGTCTTTTGACAAATGGCATTTTTACCTCTTTATAACTGTTGGGTAGAATCTTAGCATAAAATAGCTACAAAAAATCCATACCCACAATATCATCAAAACTAAAACTCTCTTTGCTCCAAACCTTTGTGTTATCTTCTTGTTTTATCTCGATAAAAAAGTGGTCAAAATCTCCCTTTTTGGATTGGTCTATTTTAAAACCTACAAATTCCAAAATAGTTGTAACTTTAGTTCCTAACGCTGTAGTAGAAACTTGTTTTATCTTTCTATTTTTAAAATCCTTCATCAAAATATCATATTGGGTTAATGGTTCAATAGTTATCTTGGATGAGTTTTGATAGAGATACTCCCAAACCTTAAGAGCCTCTTCTTTATCTAAGAGGATTCTGTTATTATCTACAATTTTACCCAATAGTCCATCTTGATTAATATAGAAAAATGTCCATTTAAGATAATTTATTTCTGTTAGATTATTACATATAGTCTGATTTTTATACTTTTTGACTATCTCTTTTTTCCATCCATAGAACTTTTTTTGTCTATCTTTTAGTTGTAGGACTTCCTCTTTTTTGTGAGTTGTGAATTTTATATGGGTTATCTTTTGTCCTTTTTTTTCAAGCTCATAACTGATAGTAAAAGAGATATTTTCTCTATCATTTATCTCGTTAACAGCCACATCAATAACATATTTTTTAAACATACCAAATTTATAGTATTGATACTCTTCGATTCCCATTAACTCTCTAAATTTCTCTATACTCATTTTTGGAATTTGAACATTAATATAATCTTCTGCTAACTCATAAAGAGCAATAGAGTAACGGCTTCTTAGGCTTTTTATAACTATTAAATTTATCTTGCCAAACATCTTTGGATTTAAAATCATATCAATTATCTTTTCAGGAAAAGAGTAACTTATCATACCTTTTGAGTACTCAAATGCAGATATAAGAGTAAAAGCCCCAAAGAGTTTACTTCTCTTATTTTTGCCCAAAATATTATATTGAATTTGCGTTCTATTTAAAATAGAAAGCTCTTTTTTTAGCCGACTATAATTATTGTCTCCTATTTCAAAAAACACCAAAAGCTCTTCAGCTGATACAGAGAATATTTTTATGTTTTTATCTTTTTTAAACTCATTTTTGGCGATTTTGAGCATATAATTATAACATTTTCTTTGAATGGCTGTAATCTTATTGCTTATTTGGATGCTAGAGCTATTTTTATCAATAATTATTTCGTTTGTATTCATATTTAGCATTTTATCAACTTTTTATTAGAATGTAAAATTATAACATAGGGTAAGTAAAAAAATATTTAACTTATCCTTTTCATTCAAATTCTTTCCCCTTTCATTCAAAAACTTTCCTCTAGCATTCATATTCTTTCCCTATCCATTCAAAAACTTTCCATAACAGCTCGGAAACCTCCTTTTTGTGGGCAATAGAAAGTTGTAAAAGAGAAGAAAGAGAGTTTAAACGCTCTTAAACTAAGCAAACGCAAAAATAAATCTACACAAGGTACTTTTACTTTAATTGGATAAAATTCCATCATAAAAATCTGACACAAATAACCAAGGAATTTAATTATGATAGAACGATACTCAAGACCAGAGATGGCTAACAAATGGAATATGGAAGCAAAATACCAAGCGTGGTTAGATGTGGAGTTGGCTGTGGTCAAGGCGTGGAATAAGCTAGGGTTAATTCCTGATGATGATGCACAAAAGATTGTAGATAATGCAGGTTTCTCTGTAGAGAGAATAGATGAGATAGAGGCTATTACTCGACATGACCTTATCGCCTTTACTACCTCTGTATCAGAGACACTTGGTGAGGAGAGTAGATGGTTTCACTATGGAATGACAAGCTCTGATACAGTAGATACTGCTGTAGCGTTGCAGATGACAAGCTCACTAGAGATTATTATATCTGATGTCAAGATGATGATGGAGTCTATCAAAACTAGAGCTATTGAGCATAAGATGACTCTAATGGTAGGTAGAAGCCATGGTATCCATGGTGAGCCTATTACCTTTGGGCTTGTTCTTGCTGTTTGGTATGACGAGATGGCTAGACACCTAGAGAACCTAGAGCAGACTATGGAGGTTATTAGGGTAGGACAGATAAGTGGAGCTATGGGGAACTTTGCCCATGCACCACTAGAGCTTGAAGAGTTAGCATGTAAGGAGTTAGGGCTAAAACCTGCTCCTGTATCAAACCAAGTAATTCAAAGAGACAGATATGCTAGATTGGCTTCTGCTTTGGCTCTTCTAGCCTCATCTATTGAAAAGTTTGCTGTACAGGTGAGACATTGGCAGAGAACAGAGGTTTATGAGTGCGAAGAGTTTTTTGCAAAAGGTCAAAAGGGAAGCTCTGCTATGCCACACAAGAGAAACCCAATCCTCACCGAAAATATTACAGGATTAGCTAGAATAATTCGAGCTTACGCAACCCCTGCAATGGAGAATGTAGCTCTATGGCATGAGAGAGATATTAGCCATAGTTCAACAGAGAGATTTTGGTTACCTGATGCGTTTGTAACTACAGATTTTATGTTGCATCGAATGAATGGAGTCATAGCCCAATTAACTGTTATGCCTGAAAATATGATGAAAAATCTAAATCTAACAGGAGGGCTTGTATTTTCTCAAAGAGTACTACTAGAACTACCACTTGCAGGAGTAAGTAGAGAAGATGCTTATAAGATAGTCCAAAGAAATGCAATGAAGGTATGGGAAGAGATACAACAGGGTAAACCAACTACAAATGAAAAAGGGGAGTCTCTATATCTACAATATCTACTAGCAGATGATGAACTAAGAGAGTCACTAAGTGAGGAGCAGATAAGAGAGTGTTTTAATTTTGATTATTATACTAAAAATGTGGATGCTATATTAAAAAGGGTGTTTGGTTAAACTCAACACTCCACGACATACTCCTCATATCCAAAGATAGAGGAGATTAATAACCAGAAACTTACCAAAATTGTAACCACCTACCTACCCCAAAACAGGAATAAAAGCCTTACCTAAGAATACAT
>CAZSHP010000065.1:0-11134 GCA_964606545.1 uncultured Sulfurovum sp.
CCAACAGCCAAAAGAGTAGCTACTTTGGCAATAGGATAACCTGTAGCTTTTGATGCTAGAGCAGAACTTCTACTAACTCGTGGATTCATCTCAATTACAATCATCCGTCCAGTATCAGGATTGATAGAGAACTGTACATTACTTCCACCTGTATCAACTCCAACCTCTCGCAGAATTTTAAATGAAGCATCTCTCATATTCTGATACTCTTTGTCTGTCAAAGTTAAAGCAGGAGCAATAGTTATACTATCTCCTGTATGCACACCCATAGGGTCTAGGTTCTCAATAGAACAGACGATAATACAGTTATCAGCCCTATCTCTGATAACCTCCATCTCATACTCTTTCCACCCAAGCAGAGACTCCTCTATTAGAATTTCAGAGATAGGAGAGGCATCAAGCCCACCTTGAACTATTCGCTTATACTCCTCCATATTATAAGCAACACCACTACCACCACCAGCAAGTGTAAATGAGGCTCTAATAATCAGTGGAAATCCAATCTTTTTGGCTACACTCATAGCCTCATCCATATTATAAGCATATTCAGAGATAGGCAAATCCATACCTATCTTTATCATAGCCTCTTTGAACTCTTGTCTATCTTCACCCTTTTTGATAGCTTCGGGATTAGCTCCTAAAAACTCAACCCCCTCTAGCATTCCTGCTTCGTGCATCTCCATAGCAACATTTAGAGCAGTTTGACCCCCCATAGTTGGCAAGATTGCATCTACAGACTCTTTTTTAATAATTTTAGAGATAACCTCTGCTGTAATTGGTTCAACATATGTTCTATGAGCAAACTCGGGGTCTGTCATAATAGTAGCAGGATTTGAGTTGATAAGTACTACTCTATATCCTAACTCTTTTAGCGTTTTTGCCGCTTGTGTTCCAGAGTAGTCAAATTCACAGGCTTGACCTATAACAATAGGTCCAGAGCCAATAAGTAAAATAGTTTTGATGTCAGTGCGTTTTGGCATAGAAGTTTACCCTTGATTTTAATTGTGGGATTATATCAAAATGGGCTTAAGTAAGAGTAACCCAACCTATAGTTGGATTACTTATGAGATTTAAACTCTGCTCTTTTTGCCTTTGCTTCTGCTCTTAACTCTTTCATAGAAGCTTTATAACTCTGTCTACAACTCTTAAGCTCTTTGTTTTTACTAGCATCTTTGATACAGCTTTTAAAACTGTTTATAAGCTCAATTTTTTTATCTAAGTGATTAAGCATAAACTCCTTTTTCTTTGCAAAGTTAGCAGGGTTAGCAAATAGAGTTGAAGCCCCTAATAAACAGGTTATAGCTGTTAATTTTATAAGTTTTTGATTCATGTTTTTCCTTTTGTTTTAAATTGTAATATAATCTTTTTTTGATAAGAGGAAGGTTAATAATATCAAATCTCAAACTCATCAAAATCACTAGCGATAGAGAGCTTAGCTTTATAAGATAGAGCTATCTCATTATAAAGCCCCCTAACCTCATCCTCACTTTTATATCTAGCACTTAAGTGTGTAGCAACTAGACTCTTTAACCCATATTTATGTGCAACCTCACCCAGTTTTTTTGCTGTTGTGTGCATAGAGTTTTTTCTATGTTTAACATAATGCTCCTGCATAAATGTACACTCATGGATTAGCATATCCAAAGTAGGTAGATACTCTTTTAGTATCTCTGGGGCTTCATTGTCTCCTGCGATAATCAATCTCTTGTTCATAGCCTCGATATAGTATCCATAACATGGAATTCTATGACGCATAGGTAGGACTTTTATACTCATATCTCTAAGCTCTATCTCGCTACCATCTGCTATCTCTACAATAGTTAGTTTAAACTTGACAAATACCTTTTTTGTAAAATTTAGACTATACTCTATAAACTCTTTTACACCCTTGGGTGCATAAACTGTCAAATCACAACTCTGCCTATACATATCTTTTCGATATATGACAGAAAGTATTCCAAAAAAGTGGTCAGCGTGAGTATGAGTTATAAATATAGAGTCGAGCTTGGACAAATCCCAACTAGACCTCTCTATCTGAAATGTTGTACCATCTCCTGTATCAAACAGCGACCATCTATCAGAGTCTGTTTTTAAACCTATAGCTGTTACATTTCTATCTTTGGTAGGAATCCCACCACTTGTTCCAAAAAATATTACTTTCATTATCAATTCCAATCCAAAAGTCTCTGTTCACCCTCTAAGGCACGGACTTCTGTTACATCTTGGCTCATCTCTATGACACCTCTATATGTTCCATCCTCATCACGCACAGCGAAGTATTGGATATGGATAAACTTTCCTTTGAATCCAATCCAAAACTCTGCTTTGTCCTGTCGTCCTGCTTTGAACTCCTCTAGGATTTTTAGAACTTGGTCAACTGATTTTGGTGGATGGCAGAATTTCACCTCTCTACCGATAATCCCTGCACTTCTAGGAAATACTCTATCCTCTCCACGATTATAAAAGACCACTTGGTCATCTTCATTTACATAGGTAATGTCAATAGGCAAAATTCTAAATATAGAGTTAACCTGTGCAGGAGTTAGATACCCCTCATCATAGTGGGTCTTGTCCTCAATCCCAAATGGTAAATCTCGTTTGCTCTTATCCTTGCTAGGGTGTATATACTCAGGAGCAGGATATTGAGTAGGAGGGGTATCAAACATCCACCCTATCTCTCTATCACCCTCATAAAACTCCTTCCAATCATCTTCACTCAACATATTCATGGCATTTGGAAATAGTCGCCCCTCTTCTACTTGTAAAATATGCTCTATAGAGCGAAAAACCAATTGTGTAGCATATATAATAAGACCTTCACTATCCTCTCCACTCTCTAATAGAGTTCTAACCTCCTTCATATCCTCACGAATTCTATCATGAAATGCCCACATATTTTGAGATGGACTAGTCCACCCATACTTCTCTAGGTATGGAAAAAGCTGATTCTCTTTTCTCGCAAAATGTAGCTCTATTTTGCCTAATTTGCTAAAAATCTCTTTGAAGAGTTCGAGATTTTCAATAGGATTGATACTCTCTAACTCTCTTATATATGAACGGATTAGTAGGTTCTCTTCGAGATATATTCTAACAGGATGTCCATCGAGATACTCCCCTTCATATGGGGAGTTTTTGGAGTTGAAAAATTCGCTCATCTATTTTTTGCCTTTATTTTTTTGGTAGTATAGTGTAATTAGATTAAAAATTATCATAACAAAATCAATCACTCTTATACAAAAACTCAATACTAGAACTACTAGGAGGCTGTAATATAATATCAGTCTCAAAACTATCACTGTGGTCAACTCGTACTTTTACTCCATTTTTGCCGTTGTTGTGTTGATAGATTACAGTGATGTTATCTGAAATTTTCTCTCCAATCTCTACAGATAACTTCTCATCTATTCCTTGACCCAAAACTAGATGGTCTACATTGATTCCTATGCTTTTCATTAACTCTTTTGCAAAAGTTCCTCCTAGTAGAGCATATAGTTCTGTTCCACTTCTATTGCTTGAACCTGTAGAGTCAAATAGGATTAGTGATAGTATCTCTTTTTGTGTTAGATATGGGTCGGAGTTAAAATTTATAATAGGGTCATCTGTAGTTCCTGAGATGAAAATTTGTATATTGTACTGCTCTTTTGTATAAGTTGCCTTTATCTCCAAAACAGGTTTTTTGGGGTCACCAGAGAAGTATACATGACTCTCATCAAGATAAAATCGCTTCTCATCTTGTTGATAGTATCCTCTATTGATAGTTGTAGTACCTAGTAGTTTGAACTCTCTGTTGTAGTCTTTTATTAATATGAGGTTATTTGTGAACTCTATATTTATATTATCTGTAACATATTTGAGAGGTTTATCATTATCTACAGCTACTCTTAACTTGATATTGTTCAGAGGACTCTCCTCTTTTTTTTGCAACTCCTGAACGATTAATATATCACTATCTTGTGAGATACCAGAACCGACACTCTCATATGTAATACTATTACCAAAAGGGTTTACCGAACCATCTATAAAAAGTCTATTTTTATCCAAATATAGTTTTAGATTGTATCTGCTTACCAAATCAAAATCATCATTTTTAAAAGAGAAATTATTAGAAGTGAGATTAAAATCACCTTTTAGGGTAGTTATATTATATTTCCCAGATACTAATGCCCTATCTTTAACCCAAACTTTGTCTGCATAGATGACTCCATCTCTATACCTTAGATAGGATTTTTTGGTTGTATAGAAGTGGCTTATATAGTCATTATAGAATCTAAAGGTATATTTATCAATCTCAATCTTCTCACCAAAAATAGAGAGATTAGCCGATAGCTTGTGGAGACTAAACTTATTATCATAAGAGAGCTTTTTACTATGAAATGAGATATATACTACTCTATCCCTATCAATATTTACCTCTGCATCTATATCTCCTTTGAAATCCATATAACCGATATTTCTACTCTTTGCATGGATATTTATACTTTTATTAGCATTTAATTTTATATATATATCTGCTCTACCTGACATTTTAGGTAATTTAATATCATAGTATCTATTGAGAATTTTTCGAAATCTATTCATATTTGCTATATGGCTCTCTATATCTACTCTGTTCTTGAAACTACCACTGAAATTTACCTCTTCATTTGCTATTTTGATTAAACCTCTATCTAATCTATCTGTTTTACTATTGTAGTTACAGGAGAGTTTCAAATCTCTGTTGGAGATTGAGATATGAGTTATATTTTTGTTTAATATAACCTCTCCATCTATATTAGATAGGTTTTCTACTCTAATTCTTCTATCTATATTTGATATTTTTGAACCTTTTGGTATAGAGGCAGAGAACTCTATTTTGAATGGTGGTCTAATCCCCATAGAGCTTTTTAGATTAATGAAGTTCGAATCTATATCTAAGCCTATTTTGGTTTTTCTATTATCAAAAAAATCTATATATGAGTTACTCTTTATATATCCCAAAGAGTCCGTGGGTATACCTTTTACTAGATTAGCTAAAGGTATCGCTTTTTTGCTCTCCATCTTTAATTTGGCATTTTTATAACTATCTGTAAAAAATGAACCTTTTAACTGTTTTGAGTCAACTTTTACTAGTAGATTGTGTGGAGTTCCTCTATACTCTGCTGTTAGATTCTCAAGTAGAGTTTTTGATACCTCTTTGGGGATATTTTTTAGCTTTTTTAGCTTGGCTCTGCCACTATATACTACTTTTGTTCTACCCTTTTTTCTAAAATCAATATCTACAATATTCTCTATATCTACACTATCGGCATAGGTGATTGAGCCTACACCTTTGGAGGTTATTTTGATAAAAAAGTCGAGATATGTATAGTCAAATTTATGTTTGATTTTTTTGAGATTGACATTAAAATTACTATTTTTTAGTGTTAATAGATTATTGATATCTCTCTGTTCTACCTCTACCCATACCCCTTTATGATTTACTTTTAATTTTGCATGAAGCTTTTTTAGCTCCTTTTGATTTAGGGGTAGAGAGTATCTATCATAGAGGTATTTTTTTGTTATAACATCCCCCGTGGCATAAAACATAGAGTTTTTAATATATCCTACCTGTTTTGTAGATGCAAAACTTGTATCACTTGAGAGAGTAGCCTTTGTGGCACTATAACTAAATCCATTTTGGGGGTCAATAGAGAGATTTTCTGCAACAACTCTACTCTTATCTATAGTTACTGGTCCATATGTTGTCTTTTTCATTGTAGCAAAAAAATTATCTATCGTAATCTCCCCTAGAGCTATTGAGTTACTACTATTAGTTCTCTTTTTCTCTTTTTTGGGACTCTTTTTTCTTTTCTGCTCTCTTTTTATACTTCGAACAAAAGAGGTTATAACTTTGGGGTCAATATCTAGTAGTTTTAGTTCATCGAGTCTTATACTATTTTGTTCTATTTTTCCAAATAAATTTAGATTGACCAAATCAGAATCTACAGAGAAATCAACTATCTCACTTTTTATACTCATATCTCTCTCTACAACCAAATCATCCATACCAAAATAGAAGTTTTTAAACTCTACACCATGATAGACAAAAGGGTTAACAGTCAAATTAATCCTATTAATCTCTAAACCAAGAAATAGAGAGGGTTTTTTATCTCTACTCTCTGATGATTTTGGTAGAGCCTCCACTGCGTTAAAAATCCCCTCTAACTCTACACCCTTTAACTCCAATCTAGTTATATTTA
The DNA here is from genome assembly GCA_964606545.1 of uncultured Sulfurovum sp. Taxonomy (GTDB): domain Bacteria; phylum Campylobacterota; class Campylobacteria; order Campylobacterales; family Sulfurovaceae; genus UBA1140. The sequence goes on from CAZSHP010000065.1 coordinate 6,219, forward strand.
TCTTATAATGCCTCAAAGCAAAAGGGTTCCAATATATAGTAGCACTATCTACCAATTTTCTCTGTTTATATTTTAGAGAAGATACCTTTATCCCTGTAAATAGATTTCCTGAAATACTTTTGTAACTTATGCCATACTCTTTTAAAATATCTTTGGATGCCATATGAATGGTACGAGAGTCAGTTATAATAAACAGAAGTATAGTAACTACAATTAGTAGAATCTCAACAAGAACCATTGTCCAGTAAAATAGGCGAATCAAAATGATTGTCCTATTTGAAAATGTATAGCATTCTCACTATACTTATGTATATTAAATCCAAAATCTATCTTAAATGGACCAATTGGTGTCATATATCTTAGTCCCAATCCTGCTGAGTAGATGACTCTATTTGAAAACTCCCAAACACCTTGATTTTCACTTATCATAGTGTTATCTGAAAAAAAACCCATATATAGAGATTTATAAAGTGGAAAGTTTGCCTCAAGAGTTAGATTTGCAATATCATATCCACCACTATTCTCCTCTATCTCTGTAGTAGATTTTGTAATCCCAATCCTATCATATCCATAAGCACGATTAGAAAAAGCCCCCCCTGCAAAAAACTTTTTAGACTCAGGTAGTCTATTATCATATACCTGTATAGCTCCTATTCTCCCTATACCCGAAAGAGTTATATTTTTTACTGTGTATATAAGTCTAAGCTCTTCGAGATATTTTAGATATGTTGTACTATCAGGAGAGTATGGCAAACCATACTCCATCTCATGTGAGAAGTAAAAACCATTCTTTGGATCTACTTTTGAGTCTCTCAAATCATATATAAGCTTCATAAATGGATAGATAAGAAAAAAACTTTTATCATTCGATATATCTCTATTCTCTACACCTACACCTATAGAGTGAAACCACTCATCCCCTTGGTGCATTAAATAAAATCTATCATAGATAACTTTTTCATCATAATCATGAAGATTCCTCTCTTCACTATACCCTGCACTATTTTGAAAATCCATATGATAATCCAAAAGCGTCAAAAATGCAGGATTCAAGAAGTTATTCTCCACTTTTTTTTGTTTTTTTGAGTATAAAATATCAAAAAGTAGTTTTCTAGCTCCACCATAGAAGTTTTTGTACTCCCAATGGTATTTAGCCTGAAACTCCAAATCGGTAGCATATCCTATCCCTATTCGTGAGTGACTCTGCTGTTGTATCTCTTTGAACTTTACAGACATGGGGATTAGACTATCTCTCTTTTTATCCATTTGTTCATATAGTTCATCAAATGAGTCTGTTTTATATATAGATTTATATCTCTTTTTAATCTCATCAATAGATAATATATTTTCTGAACTTTTATCCTCTTTTATATATACTTGGTCAAATGCCTCCATTGCATAGAGTGAGTTGTAGCTCTCTTTTATCTTCTCTATATTAAATACATCTCCATTTCTAAAATGAAGCCTAGATAAAACAACCTCATCACTAATACTATCAGACCCCTCAATATCTATCTCTCCAAAATGACATAGAGAGCCTTTTTTTAACTTTATCTCTATTTTTGCACTATACTTCTCTAGGTCAATAAAGGCTTTTGCATTTAAATCATAGTTACAAAAGCCACTCTCTAAAAGTCTAGTTTTGATAGCTGATTTTGTATTGGAAAATAGTTCAGCTCGAAATCGTCTCTTTTTTTTAAACTCAATCAAATCATCTATATAAAAATCACTCTCTATATTTATCTCCCTGATTTTTATATATCTGTTCTCTTTTATAAAAAAATGTATACCATATTGGTCAATAGTATGAGTTATATCTGCCTCATAAAATCCCTCTTTTTTATAATATAGTTCAAAAATTTCATCTAATTTAGGAATATATAGTGCATTGATAGTTGCTATATTCTCTTTCCATATAGCTATAGGAGAGGTTTTTTTTGCACCTACAACCTCCTCTAGTAAATCTGTAGTTATCCGTCTGTTTCCTTCAAATGTTATAACAATGGGTGCATCCATATTTTTTGAATATAGGATTGAGATAGTTAGTAGCAGTAGTAGGATGGTCGAGAGAATCGACCATCTATCTAGTCTGACCATTCCCATATATTTTGAATTTATAAGTAGTCAGTTCATTAATTCCCATAGGCCCTCTAGCATGGAGTTTGTTGGTAGAGATACCAACCTCTGCACCAAATCCAAATGCACCACCATCTGTAAATCTAGTACTAGCATTGACATAGATACATGCGGCATCTATCACACTCATAAATTTTTCAGATGCAGAGTAGTTCTCCGTGATAATAGCTTCGGAGTGTCCTGACCCATACTTAGTAATATGTGCAATAGCCTCGTCCATTCCATCTACAACTTTTATATTTAACTCATTTGCCAAATACTCTGTATGAAAATGCTTCTCTGTTGCATGTTCTATAAAAATAAACTCTCTAGTTTTAAGACAACCTCTAAGCTTTGTTCCTGCATCAACAAATGCTCTATATAGAGAAGGAAGAATAGTTTTTGCTATTTTTTTATCTATAATTAGAGTCTCCATAGCATTACATACTCCAGGTCTTTGACATTTCGCATTTAGAGCTATATTGATAGCCTTTTGTGGATTTGCATCTACATGTATATATGTGTGACAGAGTCCCTTGTCATGCTTGACAACTGGTACAGATGAGTTCCTAGATATATATCTAATAAGAGCCTCTCCCCCTCTTGGTACGATTAGGTCTACAAACTCATCCTCTTTTATAAGCTTGGCTACCCCCTCCCTAGAGCTATCAGGTAGTAGAGATATAATCTCTTTTGGTAGCTTGTTTTTGACTAAAATAGTTTGAATTATCTCAGCTATAGCTCGGTTTGAGTTCTCTGCCTCTTTTCCACCTTTGAGTATAGCTACATTTCCACTCTTGAAGCACAAAGCTCCCACATCAGCTGTCACATTTGGTCGAGACTCATATATCACACCTACTACACCAATAGGTACAGTTACCTTCTCTATTCGTAGATTATCATCTGTAATCCAACCATCAAGAACTCTTCCTACAGGCTCTTTTAGTCCTGATATACTTACAAGTGATTTAGCTATATCTATGATTCTCTTTTTGTTTAATAGAAGTCTATCAAGCAGAGCAGAGCTTAAACCATTTGCTTTTCCTGCATCCATATCCCTACTATTCTCTTTGATAATATAATCACTATGATTAACAATTGCTTCTGCCATCTCATACAATATTCTATTTTTTGTTTTACCATCAAGGGTTGCTATTGTCTGTGTTGATGCTTTTGCTTTTATTAAGAAATCTCTCATAATTTGCCCTCTTTTTACTTTATAGGCAATTATATCTTTTTTGACTTATGATTTCAAAGGGAATAAAGAGACAAATAGTAACTTCTACTATTTGTGATATTATTCCTATTTTCATTTAATCCTTTTGGCTTCTCTAACAGATAAAACAGTATTAATCTTACTATAAGCTCCTTATTATCTCTAGCTCTATTAGCTTTACTTTTTTACCATTTGTATAACATAATAGTATATGATAAAAAATGGATTTAAAATGACTTTTTTAAAGTAATAAAGTAGTTTTTAATTTAAAATTTAAAATGACTTTATTATAATAATATTAAATTAGAACAATAGGGAAATTTTATGAAAAAAGTTATAAGTAACATCATCTTATCAGTAATAATAGTGGCAATTATAGGATGTGATAACTCTTCAATTAAATACGAAGATGAGAATATCACTAATTTTGATAAAAACTTAAGTAACATTGAGAATAATAATATTATTATCAATTTAGAAGACAATATAAGTATAGAAAATAATATTACAAATCAAGAGAGCATAGAAACAGAGAATATTATTAATAATTTAACTCAAACAATTAACTCAAATACAACCACAAACCAACAAAGCAATCCGAAAATTAGTGGAAGAGTTGTTGATGGTGAAATCAAAAATGCTAATATCTTTTTTGATTTAAATAAAAATGGTATTTTGGATAACACTGAACCTCATACAAAAAGTGATAGTGAAGGTTATTTTCAATTATATTTAAATAATAAAGATAATTATCAAATCCCAATAGTATCTATTGGTGGATTTGATATTAGAGAGGGAAAACCATATACTCAAACCCTGATGGCATTTAGAGAAAAAAATTCAAAAAATGTAATTTTAACTCCCATATCAACACTTATAGCTAGTGATATAATAGATAACTTAGAAAAAAATCAAAAATTATCTTTTGATATAAAAAAAATAACTCTTGATGAGCTATTTTATCGAATTAAACAAGCCAAAAAAGATATTGCCAATGTATTAGAACTACAAGAGGATATTTTAACCAAAGACCCAATTAAATTAGCTATGAGCAGTGGTAACTTAGATTTATTAAAAACAAATATGAAAATAAATAAAATAGCCAAAGAGATTAAAAAAGGGATTAAAAAAGAGTTAAAAAATACAAAAAAAGATGCTATAAGAAGTTTTAAAGCACTATCTAAAGCATTAAAAAAAGCTAGAAAACAGGCAAAAAAAGGAGACAAGGCTTTAGAAGAGGCGATTAATAATTTATCAGAAGTAGAACCAGATATTTTTGATAAAAAAATAATATCTCTAATAAAAGAGTCAACTCAAAAAACCATTAAAACTTTTAATGAGAGTTGGCAAGATAACCAACAAGATATTATAGATACTCTAAAAGATAAGAAAAAGGAGTTTAGCAATTTTAACAAAGATGAAACAGCACCAACTATAACTTTAAATGGAGATAATCCTTTGATAATAGAGTTAAAAGATAGTTATACTGATTTAGGAGCTGTGGCAATTGATGACAAAGATGGTTTAGTTGAGTTGACATACTCCCCATGCCTAAAGGCAGGGGATTCTAAGCTCAAACAACACT
>CAZSHP010000066.1:0-11016 GCA_964606545.1 uncultured Sulfurovum sp.
GAGAGTGGCAAAAAGATTCTATTTGTTCCTGATAAGTGTCTTGGTCAGAATTTTGCAAACTCTATGGGACTGAAATCATCTGTTATAGGAGATGGAGAGTGTGACCCAAAAGAGGCTGATATAATCTGTTTCAATGGTTTCTGTGCTGTTCATCAGCTCTTTACTCTTGATGATATTGAGTTTTATAGAGATAGATACCCTGATATTTTAATAGCTGTTCACCCTGAGTGTGACCCAAAGATAGTTGAAGCTTCTGATTTTTCAGGCTCAACCTCTCAACTAATTAAATTTGTAGCAGAGCTTGACCCCAACCAAAAAGTAGCAGTTGGAACAGAGTATAATCTAGTCAATCGTATGAGACCAAACGGTAACACCTTTGTACTATCCTCTACTAAACCAGAGTGTCCTACTATGAATGAGACGACTTTGGAGGATTTGTATCTGACTCTCAAATCTATAGAGGATGGGCAACCTATTAATGAGATAGTAGTAGACCCACATACTGTTAAGTATGCTAATTTGGCTCTGGAGAGGATGTTGGCTATTAAGTAGTTTTCTTTGGAGAGGAGATTAGATAAAAGACTCTTTTATCTAATCTTATCGGATAGACATATTAGTTTCCAATAATGACAACTATCTTAGTATTGATTTAGGACTTAATAATCTTGTAATGACATTCAATAATATAAGTGAAAAACCCTTTATACTAAAGGGGTTACGATAACCCCAAATAAGTTTATAGATTATATAGAAATTTTATTGTTGTTACATGAAAGGTTTGCCATTCACTTTGAGTGAGCCTTTTGTAAACTCTAAATCATAAACTTTTGTGCCATTTTTATCTATTGGTTGAGCAAACATCATAACCATCATCATTTTTGGGTCTTGTGATATTACACTAAAAAGAGTATTGGAGATAGAGATATTGGCTTGGATATTGCCTAGTTGCATAAGCACCATAGGGTCATTATTTATACTATTCCAATCAAAATCTTTATTAGTTTTTGCAAAAGCTTTTATATTGAAACCTTGCATTTTTTCTCCATTGCTTGTGATATTATCTAGTGATAGGTTGGAGATACTAAAGGATAAATCTGATTTCGTAATCTTTTTAAGTAGAGGTATCATCTGTTCAAATGATACATTTTCATCATTCAATATAACCTCCAACTTCTCCATCGCCTCTATATTTAGATTCTCTATTTTTATATCTGCATTAGCCTTTTTTAGTAATATCTTGTCACTACCTGTAGTATAGTCAATTGACGCTATATCTATTTTAGCAATACCCTCTATGAGTTCTCCTTTTTTAGTATCTTTGGAGGAGCCAGATAGGTCATTTATTATTAGAGATAGATTTTCACCATTCTCTCTATTTTCTATATTTAATGATTTTAGAGTGTAGTTAGAGCTATTATTATTATATTTTGCATCGGTTGGATTTTCTATAAATACCTTTAGGTCTGAAAGTGCTATATGTATCTCTTTTCCAATCTTAAATGACATCTCTTTGATGTTCTGTTTTAAATTTTTTACATCTTCGTCTTTAATATCACCATTGAATGAGAATCCTTTTATTGTAAAATGTCCATTTGATTTACCATTATCAAATTTAGTATTAATATCTTTGAGATACCCATCAAATCCAGATAGTAGCTTGTTTACGCTGATATGTACTAGTAGGAGCTTCTCTTTTAGCATCTTATCTATGGCTACGATTGATTCATTATCCTCTCTCATCTCTTCATATAAAAACATTGGTAGTTTTATGGGATATATATCAAAGGCAATAGCATCTTTGGCTGTTGGTGTATACTCAATATCTACACCAATCTTTAAACCCTTTAGAAGCTCTACTTCTGATTGGGATATGCTATTGTTACTCTTTTTTATGTATTTTGTTATATCTTGAGTATTGTTAAAGTCGATAACAAAATGCTCTGCTTCCTCTCTGATGACTCTATCTTCTACTATAAAGCCTGATTTTTTCAGCTCTATAATCTCATGGTTAATCTCCTTTTTTATCTCTGTAACTATTTGAGTTGAACCTATGGTCATATAGTAGATTCCAGCAACAGCAACCAAAGCTACAAAAGCCAATATTGATTTCTTCATGACATTTTCCTTTTTTAAAATATTTTTAAATATTAGCATATATTTTTATAATATAGTTTAGCTATAATAAACAAATTCAATTATAAAAAGGAAAAATATGGCTGGACTAATAGATATGATTATAAACAACCCTGCAATAATTAAAACAATAGCAAAACAGATAGGTATAGATGCCAACTCAGCAGAGTCTCTTATTAGCAAATTAGCACCGATTTTGATGGGTGGAGCAAAGAGTAATCTCCAAAGTGACAAAGATTCAGGTGGACTAATCAAACATATTGAGTCTAGTAACTATGCTGATATGTTTGATAAACCCGAAGAGGCTGTAGAGCAGAGTAACTACAAAGATATGGGTAATGAGATTCTTGCAGAGCTAACAGGCTCAAAAGAGAACTCCAGAGAGGTGGCAAAAAAGGTAGAGGAGGAGACAGGTGTTAGTAGCTCTATTATCAAGAGTCTACTACCTATGTTAGCTCCTCTAATCATAGGTGCATTGACAAAAACTTCAGCCTCCTCTATAGATGCGAGTCCCCATAGTGGTTCAGGTCTGACAGATATGCTAACAGATTTGATAGACCGAGATAAGGATGGCTCTATTATAGATGATGTTATGGGTATGGCCGCTGGTTTTTTATTTAGATAGTTATATATTCATAGGAATTAGCCAACGAGCCTTTTTGACCCTTTTTAAATTTATAGTATGAGATATGACCTCTGCACTATCATCCATCACCACTTCACCCCACGGTGAGATAATTGCAGAGCTTGAAGCCATATCATCATTGGCAGAGTTGCAGACTAGCACAAAAGATTGATTCATAATAGCTAATGCTTGAGATAGAACCTCTAAATGGTTTTTTCTAGGTCTACCCCACATAGCAGGGATTAGGACTATATCTACCCCCTCTAGTCTCCTCCAAAGCTCTTTGAATCTTAGCTCAAAACAGATAATTAGAGCAAAAGATACTCCATTGATACTAAAATGTTTTATCTTTTCTAACTCTCCTGCTTCAAAATATCTATGCTCATCACCTATTCTAAAAAGTTTATATTTATTCTGTTTATAAACTACCTTGTGATTATGAATAACTACAGCTTGATTTATAACTATACTGTTCTCTCTTCGTATAATTGTAAAAACTAAAATCTGTGTAGATATTAGAGGCAAAATAGCCTCTATAGCTATATCATAAAAAGCTACAGCCTCCTCAAAATTCTCATAATCATAAGCCGTTAGGTAGACCTCTGGAGCCATAATTAAATCTCTCTCTTGATTCTCTTTTATATAATCCAATAGAAGTTCTAAGTTTTTTTGATATGAGCTAGATGATTTTAGTTGTAGTAGAGTAATATCGTAGTTTTTTCTCGCTAATTTTGACACTTTATAATCCTGATTTGAAATAGTAAGCAGATTATACAATATTTTCTATTTAGAGAGTAGCCAAGATATATTTACAAGACTCTTTGTGTAGTTTATCACGATAAGATTTCTGTATAATCTATACAGAAATCTTATCGTAGCAAGCAAGAGGCATATCAACGCCTATCATAAGTTTTTAAGTAAAAGCCTGATGATGGATAGGGACTGTGATACTCTACTAAATATAGGCAAAGTAAATAACAAGTTTATCTATCAGTTTAAAAATATCAAAGTAATAACAGCAAAACCACCCGAGGATATTTTCAAGAGGTGTGGATATGATAGGAGAGAGTCAAAAGATGCTCCTATCGATTCTGCTGTTCGAGATAGGATTATGGGATTGGTTAAAAGATTTTAAATTTCCAATTCGCTACAGTTCTATTGTTTTGCTATAATTCCATATCTAGCTAATATATAGCGTAAACAATTTGAAGAGAGAAAAATAGAATGTTTATAGAAGTTGGGCTATTTGCCTATTTGATTGATAGATTATTGGGTGAGTTTCCTATAAAACACCCTGTAGTTTTTATGGGAGAGTATATAGAATGGTTTGAAGAGAGATTTTATAGAGATAGGATTTTAAATGGAGCTATTTTAACTATAACTCTTATCCTTATAACTTACATGATAGTTCACTCTATATCTCTCTATATAAACTATATGCACAATATATATATACAGATACTACTATTGAGCATTATAGCATCAACTACCATATCTACAAAGATGTTATATGAAGCTGTTAGAGATATTAAAAAACATCCCAAAAATATAAAGTACCTAGTCAGTAGAGATACAGAGAATCTAAACTCATCAGATATAAACAAAGCAGCCATAGAGACATATGCCGAGAATCTAAATGATGGGATTATTGCACCTCTGTTTTATCTGTTTCTCTTTGGGATAGATGGGGCGTTTGTCTATAAAGCTATAAATACCTTGGACTCAATGGTTGGGTATAAAAATGATAGATATGAGAAGTTTGGTAAATTTTCTGCTATTTTGGATGATGTAGTTAACTATATCCCCTCAAGAATCACAGCTGTTTTGATTGCTATACTGTTTTTTGATAAAAATGCTCTCATGAAGTTCTATAATTTTGGTAGAGGACACAGTAGCCCAAATGCAGGTCACCCTATATCAGCTTTGGCTTTGGCTATTGGAGTCAAGCTAGGTGGCGATACCTCATATTTTGGCAAGATAAAAGAGAAACCCTATTTTGGAGAGGAGAGAGCTACTATTACAACAGCTGATATAGATAAGGCTCTCTCTCTTCAACTACGATTAGATATTCTTTTTGTGGTGATTTTAATTTTATTTTTTAAATATTGATAGATGTTATCAATTATATTTTATCTTAAGTAAATATAGTGTACTATTCAGCAAATAGAAATGATAACCATTGTCATTTTGAATCATATCTGAATAAATAGAAGGAAATAGATGAGATTAAGTGAGCTAAAAAAGGGTGATAGAGCCATTATTGTAAAAATAGATACAGATGAGCAACTGAAAAATAGACTAATATCATTTGGTGTAGCTAGAGGAAGTGAACTTAGTATTGAGGCTTACTCTGTAGGAAATCAGACTGTAGAGATATTGGTTGATGGTACACTTATTGGATTACGCAGAAGTGAAGCATCTGATATAGAAGTGGAGAAGATATAGATGGAAGCGATTAAAATTGTCCTAGCAGGACAACCCAATGTTGGAAAATCAATGCTAATCAATGCTATGAGTGACTCCAATAGTCTCAAAGTAGGAAACTTTTCTGGTGTAACTGTGGAAAAAACAGAGGTATGTTTTGAACATCATTGTCATATGTTTGAGATGGTAGATTTGCCAGGGACTTACTCTATTCGTGGATTTTCACAAGATGAACGAGTAGCACATGATTATCTACTCAATGAGGAGTATGATGTTATTATAAATGTACTAGATTCAACACATATGCAAAGAAACTTACTACTTACATTGGAGCTTTTGAAACTCAACAAAAAGATGGTTTTGGCTTTAAATATGGCAGATGAAGCTAAAAAAGAAGGTTTAGAAATAGATGTCAAACAGATAGAAGCGATAATTGGTGTTCCTGTTGTTTTAGTCTCTGCCAATACAAAAGAGGGTATAGATGAGTTATTAGAGAGGGTTCATGATATTGCTGATAGCAAACATAGAAATAACTCAAATATTATCTATAGTACCCCTGTCGAAGAGGAGATTTTAGCACTTAGTAAATTTTTTGGTGAGAGAGGTTTTAAGCTTAGAGATTTAACCTCACGAGAGATAGCTATACGAGTGCTTTTTGAAGACAAAGATTTATATCAAGAGTTACATGAAAATCCTATAATGATAGAGTTGCAACCTCGTATTGTTGCCTCTTTGGAGCATATATATACTCATCACGATAGCAAAAACATATCTGATATAAAAGCCAATGAATATATCGCTATCGCTAGAGGTATTCGCATGGAGACAGTCAAATGCAACAGAGGCAAAGGAAAAAAGACACTTACTAAAAGAATAGATGATATATTGTTAAATAAGGTAGTAGGTATTCCTATATTCCTATTTTTGATGTGGGGGCTTTTTCAGTTAACCTTTGAATTGGGTGCAATTCCTATGGATTGGATAGATGCAGGGTTTGGTATATTTGGTGATATTGTAGGCTCATTTATTCCTTACGAGGGGGTTCGTAGTCTGATTGTTGATGGTATTATAGCAGGGGTTGGAGCTGTTGTAATGTTTTTGCCAAATATCATTATTTTATATATTGGTTTAGCTCTATTAGAGACTACGGGATATATGAGTCGTGTTGCTTTTATGTTGGATGGATTTTTTCATAAGTTTGGACTACATGGCAAGAGTTTTATCCCATTAGTTACTGGATTTGGTTGTACTGTTCCTGCTTATATGTCTACTAGAACACTCAAAAGTGAAAAAGATAGGCTTATTACTCTATTTATCCTTGGGTTTATGAGTTGTGGAGCTAAATTGCCTGTATATGTTCTATTTACAGGAGCATTTTTTGGAGCAGAGGAGGCGGGTAATATTCTCTTTTATATCTATATCGCAGGGGCTATGTTGGGTCTAGTAATGGCAAAAATACTTAGACTCTTTGTATTTAAGGGTGAAGATGAGCCATTTGTTATGGAGATGCCAAAGTATCGTATGCCCTCTTTTGTTCTGATATGGCACACCGTATATAGCAAAGCTATGGGTTATCTTAGAAAAGCAGGTACATTTATCTTGGTTGCTTCTATGCTTATTTGGTTTGCAACAGCCTATCCAAAACAGCCACTACTAGGTGCAGAGTATCATACTAAGATAGAACAAGCTAATGGAGACAAAGAGAAGATAACTTCACTCCAAAATGAGCTAAAACTAAAAGAGCTAGAGGGTAGCTACTTGGGGCAGATAGGGAAATTTTCTGAACCATTTTTTGAACCTTTGGGGTTTGATTGGAGAATGGCAGTAGCATTAGAGACAGGATTAGCCGCCAAAGAGGTTGTAGTTTCAACTCTAGGTGTTCTATATGCTGTAGGTGATGATGTAGACGAGGGGAGTGCTTCACTCATTAGAGAGCTAAAAGCCAATGTATCTTTTGCTACGGCTATGGCATTTATAGTATTTGTGATGATTTATCTACCATGTATGGCAGCATCAATGGTATTTGCCAAAGAGGCAGGTGGATATAAGTATCTCTTTTATCTATTTCTATTTACTACGGGTGTAGCTTGGATTCTTTCATTTATTACATATAGGGTTTTGGTCTGATTTTGAGTGAAGTAGTTTTATTATAGTGGTTAAATATGTAGATTCGACACTTTTTGGACACTTTGCTATATTAGAATTCCATTGTGATTAACGAAACTAATTTCATAATATTTCTAAATATTGTATTATGTTATTAATTTTCTGTCACAAAAAATTAAGGAGTAAAGAATAAGGAATTCTTCTAAAGTGATTGTGGGGCTAAGTTTATTCACTTATAATATCTCATACTCAGGCAGTCTTGAATAATCCATATAGATATGCAACTTTATGGAAAAAGGGGTAAATATTGCTGAGTGGGAAAATGCTTTTTCAAATAAAAATCAAGTATTAATGGGAGTATATCTTGATATGATGGCATTAATGTTAATTGTTGCACACTTGACAATGAATATCGCTTTTAAATTAGGTTCTTTATATCCTGTACAAAAAAGTTTTTTCATTTGAGTATTTTTTTGAAAAAAAAATATGCTTCAGATGATGCAAAAAGTAAAAAATGAGATTAATATATTATAAAAAAGATGCTATCGTTCGTTAACGGAAAATAGAATAAAATATAAGAAAACAGATTAATTGCAACAATGGCATCAGTTGCATCTCTTCCTAATAAAAGGGCTAATAGCTCGAAAGTTTCAAAAAAATAAAATTTTGTAGTTTTTATTTATAGTGGGACAAGACCCACCGAAGAATTTAAAATGAATTGGTTACTATCTCATACTATAGTGATTACCACCCATAGATTGAGGAAATAGAGCCTTTTCAACCAAAGATAGTTGATAGATAGCTTTTGAGTGACCAGTTTTAGATGCAAGTTTAAACCAATATCTAGCAAGATGAAGCTGTTTTTTTACTCCTCTACCCTGTTGAAAAGATAAACCCATATAGTATTTAGCCTCAGTATGACCGGCTCTAGCCGCTTTGTGAAACCAACTAAAAGCAACTCTCTCATCTCTCTTGACACCATTACCTGACGCATACATCATAGCTAGATCAAACTGTGCTTGTACATTTCCTCTCTTTGCTGCTCTAGTCGCAAAAAATAGTTTTTTCGAACGATTTTTAACATTTTTTTGATTTAAAGAAGATAACCTCATATCTCTAGCATGTTGATACATATTTGTAGTTCTAGCTGATAGACTTATAGTTGTTGTTAGTAGTAAGATTGTAATTAGTAGTGTTTTCATTTTAAATCCTTTTCTTTCTTGTTTCTTAAACATAGTATATAACAATAAAAATTATGCTTAACTTAAAAAATGTTAATTAATAATAAAAAAGAATACTAATTTAATAATTTTATATAAAATCAAGAAAAAGAGATATAATTTCAGTAAGAATTACATCTATAGATTTACTATAAATGTAATTGGTTGAATAGATTTACTATTTTTTACTCTCATTTGTATCAGAGGAGAATATCTTTGATTTGAACTCTTTTAGTTTTTCTCCCAATTCATTAAATAATTTTTCTGCCTTGTTTGAACCTTTTACCTCTTTTTCTACTCCTTTGATTAGAGTATGTAACTCTTGGTAGGTCGTTGTACTTTTACTAATATATCCCAATTTCTCAGCTTTGTTTAGCTCATCATGTGCAGAGCTTAGATATTTTAGAGCCAAATCCTTGTTCTCTTTTGCTTTATGAGAGGCTACAGCTACCAACTCTACACTGTTGATAAGAGGAATAGGGATAATAGTCTGTATATTGGCAAAAGTACTTAATGCTAATTTGAGTGTATCTTTTGTCTCCTCTATCTTGTTCTCCATGAGATATTTAGATGCTAACTTTAGAGCATCTGGATATGTTGCCAATGGTAGATTTACAGTAGTAATATCTAGTTCACTCTGTAGTGATATAAGTAGCTCTCCTGCCTCTTGAACTCTACCTTTATCTATTAGCTCTTTTACCTCTTTTAATGCAAGTTCTACATCTTTTGCAGTACCTATGAAATTTTTTACTATGAGTCTATTTTTAATAGGAAGTAGTGATGGGACATCTTTTGATGTTAAGATTACCTCTAGCTTTCCTAATGCTAACTCTATATTTTTTTTTGCTTCATCTTTTTTATTATCTTCGAGATTTTGTAATGCTTTTGAAGCAATCTCTAACGAACTTAGAGCCTCTTTTATTAATTTTACTTTGTTATCTGATGCCTTTTTTGTTGCTACCTCTACGGCATTCTTACCTAACTCTTTACTTGTTAGTTCAGTATCTGATTTTGCCATTAGAGTACCTGTAAATAGAAGTGATGATAAAATTGTTGAGGTCAAGATTTTTTTCATAAGTGAATCCTTTTTTATACTTAAGTTTATTTAGTCTTTATGACTAAACTTGAAGAGGATTATAACGCTTATTTTTCTTGAAAAATGCAACAAAAGTCGCATTTATCTCTTTTTATTTTGCTCTTTTTTCTGTTTCTCTTGATTTTTGGCTGTATGTTTTACCTCATGCTCTAGGCGTTGAATCTCTTTTAGATACTTATGTAGGTCATCATACTCTCTACGAGTGAAATATCTAGTTTTATTTGTCGGTAGATTGTTGAGTTCTATTCCACCAAATGCAACTCTTTTTAAATCCAATACATTAGCTTCAAAGTGACCAAAAAAGCGTCTAAGTTCTCTATTTTTCCCCTCTGCTATAGTTACTCTAAGTTTAGTGAAGTTTCTACTAACTCCTCTAATCTCATAACTAACGAATGGAGCAAACTCCATACTATATATTTTGCTACTTTCATGACCACCTGCTCTAGCATCATCAAGCACCAATCCCTCACGCATGGCTTCTGTCATTTCAGATGTTAGAGGTTTATCTATCTTGATATTATAGGTTCTATCTAGTTTACTACTCATAAGTATATCAGCAACTTTTGGTGAGTCTGTCATAAATAGTATACCTTCAGAAGCGTAGTCTAGCCGTCCTATTGGGATAAAATGTCTAAATTTACCAGGCAATTTGTGATATATAGTAGTTCTACCTCTATCATCTTTTTTTGTAACTAGAGTACCTTTTGGTTTGTTGTAGACAATCATTGTGAGTTCGCTTCTCTTTTTTATAGGTATACCTTTGATTGCAACATGGTCACCATCTTGCACCATATATCCAAAATTATCTATTTTTTTCTTGTTTACAGTAACTTCACCACTCTCTATCAGTTTGTCAGCATCGCGACGAGAGTATTTACTATTGTGTGAGATATATTTGTTGAGTCTCATCTGTTTTCTTTATGTTGATTTGATGAGATTATAACATAATTGTAGAGACAGACCCTTGTGTCTGCCATTTGATTAACTCTTATCGGGTATATTTTATAGATGAAACATCTGAGACTATTCCTGTTGCCCTATCAACATGAAAAGCGTGAGAAGATTCACTATCTATCTCCTCATCTCCTTCTTGATATGATACTCTTGAGATCATATTACCAATAATCCCTCCAATTAGTGCAGATAAAAGAATTATAGTGATTATTATCACGGGTGTTGATTCAAACATGTTATCTCCTGTTTGTAAATATTTAATTTAGTTTTATTTATTTCCTCAATTATAATATTATTTAACTAAAAAATTCCTAATAAGTGTGTAAAAAGTGACAAAAAAGTAATATGTGGTTTAGTTTTACATATAATTTATAGACCAAATAAGAATTTTGGTCTACTTCTAGTAAAAAAAGTGGAATAGATATTTCTATCTATATTTTTTATCTACTATATTTTAT
>CAZSHP010000067.1:0-11011 GCA_964606545.1 uncultured Sulfurovum sp.
ACACTTCCAATAGATGGAGGATTTTTTCTCTCTTGAGTAGTAAATCCACTACCTATTTTAAATGAGATATTATTATCCATTTTACAAGTTACTGAACCCATCATATTGCTAAATTTGCCATGACCTTTATTATATGCTGTAATTGTACACTCTTTATCTAAAAAAGTTTTGACTTTTAAGACTTTATTGGTTCTTTTATCTATATAAGGAGCTTTTGGGTCTCTGACTACTACTCCTTCTGCATGTTTTGATTCTATCTCTTTTAAAAATGCTCTTAGATGTTCTTTATTTTTGACCTCTATTTGAGGAACTATTTTTATAATCTCGTTTTTATAGGGTTCTACTTTGGCTAATCTCTCAAAAAGCCCCCCTTTGGTGTTGGGAACTTCAAAAATATAGTGTTTTATCTCTCTCCATTTATCACTTGGTATTTTATCTCTGACAATGGAGCTTATATTTTCAAAATCTCCTCTTTTGCTCCAGAGTTCACCATCTATCTCAAATGGTGGATAATCTTTTGTAAACCATTTAGGGGCATGGATTATATTTCCACTACGAGTTAGAAGATTTTTTCCATTCCAATAGGCTCTAATTCCATCTAGTTTTTCACTCATTACCCAACCTGTGATATTTTGCTCTTTGTAAGTTTTTAGAAGCATTAGATTTGGTCTATCTGCCCAAAGAGATAGTGCAATCAAAGGTAAAAATATAAATCTCATAATAGCCTTTTATTTTTATAAAAATAGGTTGTAATTATACTGAAATTTTTAGTATAATTCTAAAAAAAGTAGATAAATGGATTTATTTAAACTAAAAGAACACAACACCAATATCTCTACAGAGCTAAGAGCAGGTTTTACAACATTTTTGACTATGGTGTATATAGTCCCTGTCAATGCGTTTATTATGAGTCAGGCAGGTATGCCTATGGATGCACTCCTCACTGCTACAGCACTTATTACTATTATTGCTACTATATTAAATGGGCTTTGGGCTAATACACCTGTGGCTATGAGTGTGGGTATGGGGGTCAATGCCTATTTTACTTTTGGTTTGGTTTTGGGGATGAAGATTCCTTGGCAGAGTGCTTTGGGGATTGTTTTTATATCAGGAGTTCTCTTTTTGATTCTCTCATTTACCAAGTTTAGAGTTTGGATTATGGAGAGTCTGCCAAAAGATTTGAGAAGAGCCATAAGTGCAGGTATTGGTACATTTATCGCTTTTATTGGGTTCAAGGAGATGGGAATTGTGGTTGATAACCCTGCTACTTTGGTCTCTTTGGGTGATTTTTCTAACTCTAGTGTTCTTTTGGGGCTGTTTGGGTTGATTGCTGTTTTTGTACTACATACACTTAGAGTAAAAGGGGCTTTTATATTGGCAATAGTTATTACCTCTATTGTGGGTTGGTTCTTTGGTATTTCAGAGTTTCCCAAAGAGTTTTTATCTATGCCCTCATCTATCTCGCCTATATTTTTAGAGTTAGATATACTCTCTGCTCTATCTCTATCGCTTCTACCTGTGATTATCACTTTTTTGATTACAGATATGTTTGACTCCCTTGGGACTCTAGCAGGTGTAGGTTTTAGAGCTGGTCTATTTGAAAAAGATGGCAAAGAGTTACAAAAGACACTAGAGGCAGATGCAGGGGCTACAGTGATTGGTTCGCTTCTTGGGACATCTACTACTACTAGCTTTATAGAGAGTGCTTCAGGAGTTGAAGAGGGAGGTAGAACAGGGCTAACGGCTCTTTTTGTTGGACTATTTTTTATCGCTACTATGTTTCTCTTGCCACTATTTAAGGCTATTCCCCCTAATGCTATCTATCCTATTTTAGTAATGGTTGGTATTTTAATGTTTTCTGAATTGGCTCATATAGATTTTTCTGATATATCTATCTCTACAGCTACTTTTTTTATTGTTTTGATGATGCCACTTACATACTCTATTACAAATGGTTTGGCTTTTGGATTTATCTCTTATCTCATTTTAAAAGTGGTCAAAAGAGAGTTTGAGGATATAAATATAGGTATTATTGTATTAGCAATGATTAGTCTATTGGCTTTTTTATACTAAAATATAGAGCTGTTAATTTATCATTAACTATCTATTATCCACTTATTTACAAAGAGATTGTATAATTCGAACATGAAAGATATGAAGTCCATAATAACAACCCCTATGAAAATTATTTACGACTTAAACTGAAAACAATCTCCTTTGTAAAACCTCCCCCCCTCATATCTTTCTTAAATAATTTACATTTAACAAAACAGGTGTTAAAATATTGCTATTATGAGACATATTATACTATTAGCTATTTTTATCATGAGTGGATGTTCAGAAAAAACCAATTTTATTCTCAAAGAGAGCAAAGATAACTTTGTCTCCCAAAAAGACTCTTTTGAAGATGAGTTTGAGAGTGAATTCAAAGAGACAAAAGAGGTTTACGACCCCCTTATAAGATATAATAGATTTATGACGGTGATTAATGATAAGATATACATATATGCCTATGCTCCTATATCAAAAGGCTACTCTTTTCTTGTTCCTGAGATAGGGAGAGTAGGTATATCTAATTTTTTCGATAATCTAAAGTTTCCTATTAATTTTGCTAATAATATATTGCAATTAAAATTTGACCATAGTATAAAGGAGTTAGCTAGATTTATGCTAAACTCTACTGTTGGTCTTTTGGGATTTGTGGATGTTGCCACATATGTAGGTATCAAATCTTATGAGGAGGATTTTGGTCAAACACTTGGATTTTATAGAGTAGGGTCAGGATTTCATATAGTCTTGCCATTTTTAGGACCATCTAATTTGAGAGATGCTCTCTCATTGAGTGTTGACTGGTATATATCACCTATCTCCTATCCTAGTCAACCCTATCAGATTCCTAAAAATTTTGAAGAGACAGTAGCTGTTCAATCAGCTTATTATGTTAATAAAAACTCTCTACATATTGGAGAGTATGAGAGTATAAAAAAAGATGCACTAGATTACTATCTCTTGTTTAGAGATGCGTATGAACAGAAACGAGATAAGGAGATAGGAGAGTGAAAACAAAAAAGGATTTAGAATGTTAAAAAAGTTATTGGTATTATACCCAATTGTTGCTATTACACTTGCTTTTGCTATAGATGAAGGCAAGATAAAAACGGTAATGAATCTAAAGATTCAAAAGATTACAACTCTACTACAAGATGAAGGGTTAGAGAGAGAAGCGAAGCAAGACCGTATATTTATAATCATAGACCCTATTTTTGATTATAAGATAATGTCCAAAATATCTTTGGGTAAAAAATGGAGTGAGCTTTCTGATAAACAGAAAAAATCTTTTATAGATAAGTATAAGTATAAGCTAAAAAACTCCTATTTTGAGAAGCTTGAGCTATATACAGACCAAAAAGTTCTCCTCAGAGAGTTAACTAAGGTCAAAAGAAATAGAATCAGAGTACGAAGTGAGATTATAGGTAGAGATGATACATATGAGGTTATCTATAAATTTTATAAAAAGAGAGGTCGTAGAGATTGGCTCATTTATGATGTTGAGATTACAGGAGTTAGTATTATGAAAACCTATCGCAAACAGTTTTCAGAGTTTTTGAAAACAAAAAGTATCGATGAACTTATTGAGTCACTATAAAAAATAGATTTTTTTAATTTTGGGGAACTTTTTTAGGAAAATTCCCCTACAAAGAGATTCTTTTAAAAGATACAATAGCTATATTCCAATATTACTCAATAAAAAAAGTTCGAACATACTGCTCCTCTATACAGTTTTTTAACTTGTCATTGATTTTTTTAATATCTTCACTCTCCTCAACAATACAGTCATCATTTATATCAGCAATAATACCTATATTTTTCTGCATATAAAAATAGGATATATCATAGTCTGACTTCTCCTCTCCATCTGTTAAATTTATAAAATCGGGTACATCCTCGTTTACAGTTGTAACAATATTAGTCTCTTTTATACATTTGAATTTTAGAATTTCACCAGAGTAGGTATTGATTTCATAATCATCTAGTCTCTCTAGTATAGAGTCTAATCTACACTCTTTTTTGGACTCTATACTCTCTTGTCCAAAAATAACACCTTGATACTCTTTGTTCTCTATTACTGTACTCTCGGGTAAAGTATAGAGAATTTCATTCTCTGCTATCTCTTTTTTAAATACTATTAATAAGTCATTTTCTATATCATTTATGGTGATGTTATTCTCTTCTATATTAACGGTTCTTGTAGTTTTATTATCCACTTTTACAATAATTCTATTTTTATCTACAACTATATTCTCTTTAAATACATCATTTTTACCTTCTGAAGCTTGTTTGAAATATGTTTTAGTCATATTTTTATTGGGAAAATATGTTGATATGTCAATTCTTTTAGTACTACTACTTGAACCACCTCCACAGTTAGTTAATGCTAATAGAAGTGGTATAGCTATCCATACTCTACTCATCACTCTCTCCTTCTAAAGTTTTATCTACTATTATAATATAATTTTTTTAAATAAAGAGTACAAATGTAAAAACAATAAATAGAATAAAATGCAAGAATCCCTCAAGCATATTTGTCTCACCATCGTTGAAATTGACTATACTAACAAGTAGTGTTAATCCAAATAGAAGCTCCTGTACGGGGGTTATTGCCAATTTGATATTTAATCCAGCTATCATAGAGATAATAATCACAGATGGGACAGTTAGTAGTATAGTTGCAAGTGATGCACCTAGTGCAATATTGACTACTGTTTGCATTCTATTTTCTAAAGCAGCACGAAAAGCGACTATGAGTTCAGGTGAAGCAGATATAATAGCAACTCCTACAGCTCCTATTGATATAGGTAACCCTAGCTCTTGTAGGTTGTTTTCCATAAATACGGAGAGTATCTCTGATAAAAAACCAATCATAGCAATATATATAGCTAATAGGGTAGAGTGATACCAACCATTTATATCCTCATGTGATACTGTAGTAGTCTCTATAGACTCTTGGTTCTCTGTATACTCAAAAAAGTATTTATGGTTTTTGAGCTGTACTTTTGTAAATACTAAATATAGCAGAATAAATACAACTACTATAAATAACATAAACATAGGGATATGAGCCTCATTTATAAAGTGAGGTAGTACCATAGATATACCAATAGCAACTATAAGCATAGATAGATATGAGTTTGATGAGTCGATATTGTATGGTTGCTCTCCAAATTTGAGTCCCCCTATAATAGCGGCAACTCCTAGTAGACCATTAATATCTAACATAATAGCCGAGTAGATGGTATCTCGTGCTAGAGTAGGGTTGTGTGAGTGTAGCATCATAATGGCTATAATCATCACCTCAACGGTAACTGCACTCATTGTTAAAATAAGAGTACCATAAGGCTCACCAAACTTATCAGCTAATGCCTCTGCATGGTGAGCAACTGCTAGTGAGGCGTAGATTATGATAGCAAAAAGCACTATAAATCCAATAATATTACCTATACTAGTGTGTGTCAAGGTCTGTTCATATATAGTAAACATAATTAACGAGATAAGTGTAACAAAGAGTGCATACTCTTTATATATATTTTTTAACAAAACAACTCCTTTAATAATAAAGAAGATTATACCAAATTTATTTTTGATAGCTTGTAAAAGCGTACTGTTTTATAGCTCGTTTTTTGGAGTAGTATAGATTGAAAATTATTTTTGCATCTCTATAGTTGTTTCTAGCTGCTTTTCTCAGCCAATATCTTGCTAACTCATGATTTACTCTAACCCCTAGACCATGTCTAAATGCCATTCCTAGTTGATATTGGGATGGAGGAAACCTTTTTAGAGCAGATTTATGGTATAGATGAAAAGCCTTTCTAGGATTTATCTTTGTTATCTCTCCATCACGATATATATTTGCTAAGGCATATAGAGCTTTTGGATTTTTTCCCTTTTCTGCATATGATAAAAGGTTTAAAAATCTCTGTTGAACTACTGAATGATGTATAGTTGTTTTTGCATTTAATATGTTTATATTCAGTAGTATTAAAATAATAATAACTCTTTTCATGTAATATCCTTTTAAATGTTAATTTAATCAAGATATTATATTAATATAAACTTAAAATAAAATATTAATTTTGTACATCTAATCTTTATTTATGTATATAATGTAAACTTTTTGTTTATTTTATTAACTTTTGTATTTTATCATAACCATATATATCATTTCTAAACTGAATCTCATCACTTTTAATATCATATCCAGCAGTTAGATATACAAGATATACAGCTATTTTATTTTTGACATTTAGTTGTACTTTTCTTTTTCCTTTTAGAATTTTATTAGATTTTTTTATGTCTATATTATCATTGAATGATGCAATAGTCTCCAAGAGTGAGTGTGGCTCCGAAATCCTAACACAACCATGAGAAAATGCTCTATGAGTTCTTTTAAAGAGACCTCTGGATGGTGTATCATGTATATATACATCAAATTTATTTGGAAATTTGAACTTTATCTTGCCTAGTGCATTTTTGGGTCCTGGTGGTTGCATGATACGATATGGAAACTTGACTCTACCAAACTCATATCCATATCCATACTCTGGCCAATATAGGCTGTATGGATTAATCTTGGCAGAACCCTCATACCAAGTCCTATGTATCTCTAGCCCCTCTCTTTTTAGATAGTTTGGATTTCTAATCATTGCAGGGATGATTTCTCTTCTGACTATACCCTCTGGGACTTTCCAGTATGGATTTAGGACGATAAATGATATTTTTTCTCTAAATATTGGAGTATGATGTTTTCTGTTTCCTACGATAATTCTTATGGTTTTTTTCTCTATTCCATCTTCGATATAGTGAAGCATATACTCTGGTATATTTGCAACAAGATAGCGTTTATCGTTATCTCTAGGTAGCCATTTTATACGGTTTAGATTGAGTAGTACTGTCTCTATTTTTGATTCAACAGAGCGATTAAGTACTCTTTGTGTCCCTTTGCCTACAATTCCATCAGCCACTAATCCATGTCTCTTCTGAAACTTCTTGACAGCATCCTCTACACATGTATCAAACTGTGCTAAGGGTTGAATTTTGACCTTTGACTCTATCCCTTTGGACTCTGTTGATTCTGATTCAAAAAGCTCATCAGAATGAATCTGACACACAGTCAAATCTTTGGAGGCTTCTAGTCTCTTTCTCAATTTTAGAACATTAGCACCAGAGTCTCCAAGCTCCAATTTTTTGAAACTAGGTAGAGTTTCCCACCCTCCATTATCCTCTATACTTCTAAGTTTGATTAGTGACTTTAATAGTCCAGCATAGCCAAATCTCTTTGGTGTAATCTCCTCAATAGTCTCATCTATTTTTGGTTTTAGTAGTAGTTTGGATAGGCTATATTTTGGTTTGTATCTAATCCATCTAGCAGCGATACCTCTATTTCTCATAGATTTGAGTCTCCAATTAAAACCTTTCCAGTTTATATTTCCATATAGTGTATGTTTTAGAAAATCTAAATAGAGGTCAGTAAGCTTAAGCTCTACATATAGTCTATCCTCTTCTGTTATATGTTTATTTAGTTTTTGATACTCTTTGTATATTTTGCTTTTTGTATCTAAGGTTATATCGCTATCTATCTCATTAAATAGTAGTTTATATCTACTGTTAAGACTCTTCTCTTCAAGCCATAGGGGAGTATAGCTATTTTGGCGATAGAATTTTTTTATAAATTTTTTATTTTTAATATCTTTAAATATAAAATTTCTATTAGTAAGTCTATTTTTCAGTTCTGATTTTAATTTTTCTAATACAACTGTGCTATTCTCTTCACTATTACTATTTTTAGTACTATTATTTTCACTTCTGTTATTATCTTTTGATTCTTTTTTTATAGCTGAACTATTAAAAGGATTAGAGCTTTGTACTGCTTCTGCATATAATATTATTGAAAAAAATATAGTAGTTAATACTATTTTATTGATTTTCATATTTTCCCATCCTATTCTCTTTGGTATACTTAGTAGTATAGTTAAAAATAGGAAAAAATCAACTTAGAATAGACCTTTATTGTATGGTTCGTCTCTGTTTTCTATCATAGTGATAAACATCGTTACGATAGTGTAGAAGACCATCAGTGTTAATCCAAGCTGTCAAGTAGACTATATGCACAGGTACTGGATTGGATAGATTTAGTTGAGTTTTGTTTTTACCCCTCAAAATTCGTTGTGAGCGATTATAACTAACAGAACGCTCATGTGAAGCGAATGTAGCTAGGAGTCTATTGGGTTCAGCGATTCTTATACAACCATGCGAAAAGGCTCTTCTACCCTTTTTAAAGAGTTTTTTATTTGGAGTGTCATGAAGATATACAGAGAACTGATTTGGGAACTTGAACTTAATTTTACCTAGAGCATTTTTGGGACCTGGTGGTTGCATAAATTTATATTTTTTTGTCTGTCTATATCTAAGTACCTTTGCCCAATCAATTTTGGTTGTATCTATAGAGGCTCTTTTTGTATTGTATGAGGTTCTTACTTCATAACCTCTCTCCTCTAAGTAGTTTGGATTTTTTAACATAGCAGGAATTATCTCTGTTTGTACGATACTATCAGGCATAATCCAGTATGGATTGAGAACAATAAATGAGATTTTATTGGAAAAAATAGGAGTATGATGTGTATCATCACCAACTATAACACGCATAGATAGTTTTTCTCTACCATTCTCTATATAATATAGACGGAAATCAGGAATATTCACCATAATATATCTATTTTCAGGTTGGTCGGGGAGTCTTTTGATTCTATCAAGATTTAGGAGTACTTTGTTAATTTTCCAATCAACAGATAGGTTTAGTTTTTTTCGTGTATATCTATTTACCTTTCCACTAGGATATAGTCCATGTCGTCTCTGAAATCTCTTAACAGCTTTTTTTAGACATGAATCATAGTGATTTTTCCCTTCGGAGCATGTGTAATCTCCTGAACTTCTCAATCTATTGATTAGTATCTCTACCTGTTTTCCAGATTTTCCATAACGAAGTTGTGAACTATTGGCTATCTTTTTCCAACCACCATTGGCTTTTATTCTTTTTAATCGTCTCAGCTCTCTTAGCATACTTTTGTAACCAAAGCTACTAGGTGTAGTAGCTTGAACTACTTGAGAGAGTGGATAGTTCATCATCAGGTCTGAGATGTTATATTTTGGAGTATATACCACCCAATCAGCTGCAATTTTTCTACTACGCATCCATTTTAGCTGTTTTTTAAAATCCCACCACTGTATAGAACCATATAGATGAAATTTGAGATATGATTTATATAGAGATGAGATTTGTATATCTAACATTAGCTCTTTTTCTATGCTTCTATTGTTGTTCTGTTTAAAGGCATTTTTTAGATATTGGTATCTTTTAAAGATATTTCCTCTTCTATCTAAAACAATATCTGAACCTATAGTTTTAAAAAAATCCTCTAGCTTTTTCTGTTTTGGACCTCTACTTGTAAACCAAAATGGAACATAGTTATTTCTACTATAAATATCTTGGATAAACTCTCTATTTGATATGTTTTTAAAGGTTGTCTCTGGGTTATCAAGAATGAGTCTCTTTAATCCTTTGGTAACTTTTTCACTATATTCTATCTCTGACAATGATACATTTTTGTGATATGATTCACTTTTTGAGCTAAGTAGCTCAAATGGGTCATTAATTGAGTTGAATTTTTTGACAGAGTTTACAGTCATCGCCTCTATTACAACGGCTAACATTATAGTAATTATGATAAATAGAATATTTTTCAAAGTTTTCACAATTCTCCAAATTTTTAATTTGAGTATAGCAAAATAAAGTTAAAAACAATGTTTTTTTGTGTTTAAATAGTGTGATTTATGCTAAATTTAATACTACCAATAATGATTAGTAGTAGATTGCTTGTGGATTTGAGGCGTAGTGCATATCATTATTTACAACTCGTCTCCCCCATAAAAATCTTTTTTTATAGAATGTCTTCTCATTGAAGTTATATACAACCACTTTTTTTGCAGATGAACTTGCATGTATAAAATTGCCATCTCCTAGATATATTCCAACATGAGTAACTCTGCCTGATGGTCTCTTTTTGGTATCAAAAAATACCATATCACCTTTTTGTAGATTATCATAGCTGATATATCTTCCTACTCTAGCTTGGTCACGAGAGACTCGTGGTATATTTATCCCTGCATCTCTATATATCCACTGTGTAAATCCAGAACAGTCAAATTTAGTAGGTCCAGTTGCCGCCCAAACATATGGAGTACCTAAAAAACTTTTTGCATCCTGTTCAATGCTATTGACTAGACTAACTCTATCCATTACTTCTGTCTCTACAGTTCTTGGTGAACCGTATGAGATAACCTCTATATTATTGGATATAGATTCATTTGGTATGGTATTCTCTGAGATAGTAAAGCTATCTGCTATGGGTTCCTCTCTTGTATATTGTGCTACTCTTGGACTCCTATCTTTTACCACGAAGAGAGGTCTGCTTTCTCTATTTGATTCTGGTTCAACTATTCCCATTATATTATAAACAGAGAGTGACTCCTTTTTTAATTTATTTTCTGCGTGAGGTGCTGAATCTGCACAACCTGTAAAAAAGGATATTGATGATATAAGTATTGTAGATGTTAATATTAATTTCTTCATAATTTTTATTTCCTTATTTCTATTTTCTATTTTATTATTAATAAGAAAAGTATAACATGGTTTTTGTGGGCTAATTGTGTTTTTTATAAAAATAGATATATTTTTTTTATTTTTTAAACTACTTATATTATGTAATGTTCGAATAGATTGTTATTTAATATTATATGTTGAATAAGATTGTTTAATATTTATCATTAAAGAATATTTATTAGTGTTATAAATTTATTTTAAATTTATATGCAAATATATTCTATATTCACTTGACACATTTGAAAAAAATAGATATTCTTTTATATTAAAAAGGATTAGGATGATAATATGGGAAAA
>CAZSHP010000068.1:0-10976 GCA_964606545.1 uncultured Sulfurovum sp.
AAAATAAAAAAGTTCGGTGTAAGAGAACCCAATATATCTAATAATTTTTATAAGAGAATAGACCTTGCTATAGTCCCTATTATTGGGATGGACAAGACCTTTAGGAGGGTGGGTTTTGGAAAAGGATTTTATGATAGATTTTTTGAAAAGCATGGAGACAAAATAGACAGAGTCATCTTTGTTGGGAGGCAGAGTTGTATCTGTTCAGATGTAGTAACTGATAACTATGATGTAGAGGGAGATTTTTATATTACACCAAATATAGTTTTTGATAAAAAACATTTTAAATAAAGTTAGGCTCCAAAGAAAGGAGAAAATATGACAGAGATAATAGCAACAACTACAGCTATTATGGGTGCGTTAGCTAGTTATTTTTTTGTAAAAAGAGATAACAAAAAACAGTTTAAACATTATGAGACAGAGGCGAGAGCAAAAGCGAGTGCAATTGCACATGAGGCTGAAAATCTTCTACAAAATGCAAAGATTGAGATAAAAGAGTATGAGGTTGAGCTTGAAAAAAGATTTCAACGAAAAGTTTTAAAGGTTGAAAAGCAGAGAACAGAACTCTCTTTGGAGTTAAAATCTCTGAATGAGAAGAAGAGAGAAATATCTAATATAAAAAAATTTATAAAGAAAAAAGAGGAGTATATAAAGAGTCTTGAGGAGGAGAAGCAGATAGAGATAGCCAATACTATCTCTGTTTTGGAGAGAAGTGCTAGTATGACCAAAGATGAAGCAAAAGCTCATCTCCTTCAGCAGGTTGAGGAGCAGTCTGCACTCGAACTAGCACAGTTAATAAGAAAATATGAGAAAGAGGCCAAAAAAGAGGCAAAAGCAAAAGCAGACTATATTATATCACAAGCAGTTACTAGATACTCAGGAGAGTTTGCAGGTGAGAGATTGATTAATATTATAAATCTTCCAAGTGATGAGCATAAAGGTAGAAT
This sequence comes from uncultured Sulfurovum sp., assembly GCA_964606545.1. Classification (GTDB taxonomy): domain Bacteria; phylum Campylobacterota; class Campylobacteria; order Campylobacterales; family Sulfurovaceae; genus UBA1140. The sequence goes on from CAZSHP010000068.1 coordinate 948, forward strand.
AATAGGTAAAGAGGGTAGAAATATCAAGAGCCTAGAGCAACTATTGGGTGTTGATATTATTATAGATGAGACCCCTGGTGTTATTATTGTTAGTAGTTTTAATCTCTATCGCAGAGCAATTGCTACACGGACGATAGAACTTCTCGTAGAGGATGGACGGATTCACCCTGGACGGATAGAAGAGGTTCACAAAAAGGTCAAAAATCAGTTTGAACAGAAGATTTTAGAAGATGGTGAGAATATCGTAGTAGAGTTGGGGCTACTCCCTATGGATGAGGAGTTGATGAGGTTGCTCGGACGGATGAGGTATCGTGCAAGTTATGGACAGAATGCTCTAGCTCATACACTAGAGGTTGCCAAACTTGCATCTACTATGGCCGCAGAGATGGATGGAGATGCAAAACTAGCTCTAAGAGCAGGTCTTCTTCATGATATTGGAAAAGCATTGACTCAAGATGTGGGTGGAAATCATGTCGATTTGGGTGCAGATGTCTGTAGACGACATGGTGAGCATCCAACAGTTATAAATGCCATATATGCACATCATGGTCATGCAGAGCCTGATAGTGTAGAGAGTGCTGCTGTGTGTGCTGCAGATACTTTGAGTGCATCAAGACCAGGTGCTAGAAGAGAGGTGCTTGAGGCATTTACAAAACGGGTAAAAGAGATAGAAAAAATTGCTAAAAAACAGAGAGGTGTTAGAGACGCTTATGCTATAAATGCAGGACGAGAGATTAGAATTTTTGTAGATGCAGGAAGAGTTAATGATAGTCAGATAACTGTTTTATCAAAAAAGATTGCAAAAGAGATAGAGAATAAGGTACAATACCCTGGCGAAATTAAAGTTACTGTTATTCGTGAAAAACGGGAGGTTAATTACGCAAAATAAACTATTTAGTCAAGGAAGAAAATGAAGAGATTGAGTTTACTTTTAGTCATGTTTGTGATGTTTTTTACTTTAGGGTGTAATGCAAATGAGTCCAAGGACTCCAATAAATCATCTGTCAAGACAGAAGAGTCCACAATTGTTGTATTAGAGACAAATCAAGGTAATATAGAGTTAAAGATGCGTCCAAAGGTTGCACCTCTAGCTGTTGAAAATTTTGTAACACATATTAAAAATGGTTACTATAACGGTCTTATTTTTCATAGAGTTATCAAAAATTTTATGATTCAAGGTGGTGACCCTACAGGAACAGGAACAGGTGGAGAGTCTATTTGGAAAAAAGAGTTTATCAATGAGTATGCTCCAAATGTTGTTTTTGATAAACCATTTATCTTGGCTATGGCAAACCATGGACCAAATACAAATGGTAGTCAGTTTTTTATCACTACCGTACCAACACCTCATCTAAATGGTGGTTATACAATTTTTGGTGAAGTTGTAGCAGGTAGTGATGTTGTACAGAAGATAGAGAATACAAAAACAGGTAGAGCTGATAGACCTGTAGTTGAGCAAAAAATTATAAAAGCTTATATCAAAAAGTAGGAATGTCAATCAAAAAAATAGATTTAGATGCTCTGCGAAGAGAGCGAGAGAGATGTATTGGTTGGAAAAATATAAAACCATATTGGAGAGCTGTAATGGGTCTCCCTGTTGTTGAGTCTGTTGAGGTCAAACTTGGTGATACGATAGAGATTTATCCATCAAATCTATCACAAGAGGATGAGGAGTATATCTATAACTCTGCGAAAACCATTTGGCCTTGGAGAAAAGGACCATTTCAAATCTCAAAAACATTTATTGATAGTGAGTGGAGAAGTTATATCAAATATGATTTACTTCGACCCCATTTTAATTTAAAAGATAAGATAGTTGGAGATATTGGTTGCAATAATGGATATTATCTCTTTAGAATGATGGAGGATAAGCCCAAAAGATTGATTGGATTTGACCCATCTGCTATTCCCTTTTGTCAATTTAAGTTCCTAGACCACTTTATGCAGAGTGATATTAAGTTTGAGCTGTTGGGTGTGGAGCATGTGGAGCATTATGAGCATAAGTTTGATATACTATTTTGTCTTGGTGTTCTATACCATAGAGCAGACCCAATTGGCTCTCTTAAGTCTCTATATAAGGGGTTAAATTTTGGTGGGGAGCTTATACTAGATACTTTTATGATAGATGGAGAGGATGAGGTCTGTTTAACTCCTAAAAAGAGATACTCTAAAATTCCAAATATCTATTTTATCCCAACAATTAATGCTCTAAAAAACTGGTGTTATAGAGCAGGTTTTGAGGAGATAGAGGTTCTGCAAATAGCTAAAACTGAACTAAATGAGCAGAGAAGAACAGAGTGGATAAATACAGAGTCTCTTGATAACTTTTTGGATAAAGAGGATGATAGCAAGACGGTAGAGGGGTATCCAGCACCCAAAAGAGTTTACATAAAAGCTAAAAAGATTAAAAAAAAGAGTTGATTCCCAAAAATTATTTTTAAATAGGCAAAAAATAAGGTATAATTAAAGAAATATTTAACTCTTTAAAGCTTTATAGAAAATTAATGTAAAAATGTAACTATAATATATTATTCTAAAATAAGTAATTTTTGGATATAACATAAAGCGATAAGATAATTAGGATTACAATGAGAATATTGACCATAGGGTTCGATGACGAGTTTGTTAAACAGCTAGAGATTGAACTAGAGAAATACTTTATATGTATAGTAGATAGTGCCAGAGACCTGTATGATGCTACTAATTTTACCGATTTTAGACACTACGAGCTTATCATAATTGTTGATGAGAATCAGAGATACTCACTAGAGAAGTATAGCAATGAGGTAAAAAAGAAAAAGAGAGAGACTAAGATTGTAGTTTTGACAACTAAGCCAGAGAATCAAATTTCTCTCTTTGATTTAGGTGCAGATGATGTTTTGATAAATCACATAGAATCTCCAGAACTGATAGCTGCTAGAGTACTATCTAATATGCGTAAGCTTTTTGGTACTAGAATTGATGTTGGTAAGCTTACAATAGATATTGCCAAGAAAAAGATAGAGTATGATGATAAGATAGTATCATTAAATGGTAAAACATTTGATATATTAGCCTATTTAGCTCTTCGCGAAGAGAGGGTCTTCTCCAAAGATGAGATTATTAATGCACTTTGGGAAGAGCCAGAGTATGTCAGTGATAATACTGTAGAGGTAGCTATCAATCAAATCAGAAAAAGGCTAAAGAGTATTTTAGGTTTTCAGGTTATTCATACGGTGAGAAGAAGAGGATATAAGTTCTCATATGAGAAGTAATATATTTACATATTACTTTTCACATAGTTTATCCACATAGGCATTCCTTTCTGTTCTTGTTTGAGTGTTGTACTCATACCATGTCCAGGATAGATAGTAAAATCCTCCTCTATCTTCATAGCTTTTTTTAGACTTTTTATCATCTCCTCTCCACTTGAGTATGGAAAATCCCATCTACCTATAGATTGTTGAAATAGAAAATCTCCACTTAGCCAAATGTCATCTATCTCAATTATAGAGTTCCCTGGTGTATGACCTGCAAAGAGTCTATATTGAATCTCGACTCCATCTATATTGATTTTCTCATCACCATCAACTAAAAAGTCTGCTCTGCTCTTGGGTGCGCCACGACCTAGAGGGTCTCTCTCTAGCATAAAAGCATCATCTTTTGGTACATAGAGTGGAATTTTTAACTTTTTTTGTAGCTCTGCGTTGGACCAAATATGGTCAAAGTGTCCATGAGTGTTTAGTATAGCAATAGGATTGGTGGTATTATTTATTACCCATTGAGTAGCACCCATACCAGGGTCAATGATTAAATCTTTCTTATTAATGGTAATAATGTAACAATTTGTTTGAGTCATACCCATTGGTTGAATTTTAATTTCCATATAAATAACCTTTAAACTTTTTTGAGTATTGTATCAAAAATGAATCTATTTTCTCTGAAATCGTTTTTTTGATTGCTTAAAAAAATAGTTTAATTGTGTTATTTTATATTAATTTTATAAAAAACAGTAAAAAACATTAAAATATCATATATTACAATGAAATTTAATATTATTCATTGTATAATACTAAATATAAGTTATTAAAATAAATTAAAAATGGAATTAAAAATGGAAACTGTAGTTGAATTTTTCAAACCGACCATCCGTGATAATACAGTGCAATATATAAATGATGTTCTCTCATTTACTGATAATACAAAAGTTAAAAAGCTAGAGGATTCATTCAGAGAGTTTATCGGTTGTAAACATGCTGTTGCAACTAATAGTGGTACTTCTGCTCTTCACTTGGCTATGTGTGCTTTGGATTTTAAAAGAGGTGACAAAGTTATATGTAGTATAAATGTTTTTCCCTCTGTACCTGAGGCTGTTAGGCACTTTGATGCTGAACCGATTTTTGTTGATATAGAGAGTAGAAATTACAATTTAGATATTAACAAGCTAGAGAAGGCGTTAGAGAAGAATCAGAGTAAAAAACTAAAAGCTATAATAGTAACTCATATGGCAGGTAAGATTGCTGATTTGGATACTATATATGAGTTGGCAAAGAGATATAAAGTTAAAGTCATAGAGGATGCTAGTAATGCTATGGGAGCAAAATATAAAGGCTCATATATAGGTGCATCTGGAGCAGATATAACTATCTTCTCTTTTGCTCCACACTTATGTAACTCTGTTACTAATGGTGGTATGATGGTTACAAATGATGCCAAGATTCAAAAGAGAGCAGAACTTCTCTCTTTTCATGGTATGGAGAGGCTCTCTTGTGATGAGTTTGGTAATGTAAATTATATATATGATGTTATTGACATTGGGTGGAAGTATGATATTTCTCAACTAGATGCTGCATATTGTCTCTCTGATTTAGAAAATCTAAAAGAGAGTATTGCACGAAGACAAGAGATTGCTTCAAAATATTTTGAGTCACTAGCTAATCTTAAGCATGTAAAACTTCCTTCAGAAGAGGAGGGGTGTGTATCTTCTCAATTTATAGTTGAGATTGATAAAAACCGTGACCACTTTGTAAATGAGTTAAAAAAGGAGAGCGTAAAGGTAGGTGTACACTATATGCCATTACACTTGACAAACTACTACAAAAATAAATACTCTATGAAGGTTTTTGATTACTCTGTTGCACTTGGTGCTTTTCAGAGAGTAATGTCTCTACCAATCTATCCATCTCTAACAGATGAAGAGGTTGAGAGAGTCTGTAATGCTGTCAAAAAAGTTGCTAATGCACATATTTAATGTCTTCTAAGTTCTCTATAGTCTCTTTTTTTGAGAGACTCTTTTTTAAACCCAATCCTTCTGATTGGGTTATTATCTTTTTTCTTTCTCCTATATCTATACTGTTTGGTACAATAATGTTTTTTAGAAGAGTTTTAACCCCTAAAAAAGAGTATCCTATACCAATTGTTAGTATAGGAAATCTAACTGTAGGTGGTTCTGGAAAGACCCCTTTTGTTATTGAGTTAGCTTCAAGATATAATAATAGTTGTATCGTGTCTCGTGGGTATGGGAGAGAGAGCAGGGGATTAGTAGAGGTGAGTTACCAAGGAGAGATTTTAACAGATGTACTTCATAGTGGAGATGAGCCTATGCTTATGGCAAAATCTCTACCAAATGCTTCAGTAATTGTTAGTGAAGATAGAGAAAAAGCTATAAATCTAGCAATAGAGCAGGGTGCTAAAGTGATATTTTTGGATGATGGATTCAATCGAGTCAATATTAAAAAATTTGATATTCTGCTATTTCCTGAAAATATTAAAAATTTTATGCCTTTTCCTGTTGGCCCTTTTCGAGAGTTTATCTTTACAAAATCTTTTGCAGATTTGAATCTCATCGAAAATAGAGATTTCAAGAGAGTAGTAACCATTAAAAACCCCACCAAGAGAATGTTACTTGTAACTGCTATATCAAATCCCAAGCGACTAGAGCCATTTTTGCCTGATAATATTGTAGGAAAAGTCTATCTCAAAGACCATGCCTATTTTGATGAATCAGAGCTTTTAGAGAAGATGCAGAGGTCTAAAGCTACATCTCTGCTAATTACTCAAAAAGATGAGGTTAAAATGGTTGGTTTTGAGTTGGTTTTTTCGATTATGGAATTAAAATTAGAAATTAAAAACAATATTTTAGAAGATATTAATAATTATATAACAAATTTCTCTTTTGCTCATTCGCATTAAAAATATCTTTCTTCGATTAAATAGACTATAATTCCATCAAAAAATAAAAATATAGGAAAATCTAATGAAAAAAAAAATAGAGGTAGTTCAAACCCTACTAGATGCGTTGCCGTTTATCAAAAAGTTTAGAGATGAGAAGATAGTTATCAAGTATGGTGGTTCGGCACAGACTAGTGAAAATCTAAAGAAACAGTTTGCACAAGATATAGTTCTGCTTCATACAGTAGGTATGAAGCCGATTATAGTACATGGTGGTGGTGCTAGTATTACACAGCTACTCAATGATTTGGGGGTTGATACAGAGTTTGTGGATGGTCAGAGGGTAACTACACGCGAGGTGATGCGTATTGCAGAGATGGTGCTTAGTGGTTCGATAAACAAAGAGATTGTCTCACTTCTAAATAATCAAGGTGGCAAGGCTATTGGTATATCGGGTAAGGATGCAAACTTCTTGGAGGCTATTCCAAAAGATTTTGAGAACTTTGGTTATACAGGTGTGATACAGAGTGTAAATCCAAAAGTAGTAGATAATATAATAGATGATGGTTTTGTGCCTGTGGTAGCCCCTATAGCCTCTGCATCCAAGATAGGACACCCTGGGTATAATATCAATGCTGATTTGGCGGCGAGTCAGGTGGCTATTGCACTAAAAGCTAGAAAGATTCTCTTTTTGACAGATACACAAGGGGTTTTGGATAGAGATATGAATCTGCTTACAAATTTGGATATTAGTCAGACAGATGAACTAAAAGCAGATGGAACAATTCATGGTGGAATGGTTCCAAAAGTAGATGCGTGTATTGAGGCTCTGCGTGGAGGGGTTAAAAAGGCTCATATTATAGATGGACGAGTCGAACACTCTATGTTATTGGAGATTTTGACTAGCTCTGGGGTTGGGACTTGTATTGAGCTATGATGCAGGATGGGTATTTTATGCCCACCAAAAAAAGAAGCATAAAAAATGTAAATAAATGATATGTATTTTGAAAAATTTGATTATAAATAAGTAGGTGGTGGGTCCTCGGGGACTCGAACCCCGGACCACTCGGTTATGAGCCGAGTGCTCTAACCAGCTGAGCTAAAGACCCACCTGCATGAAAGATATTTATCTTCGCCTAGACCTAACTAGAGGTTTACGCTTAGTAAATGTTACTTTCGAGTCGGCATTATACATAAAATAGAAACGAAAAGCAAGTAAATTCTCCAAAATTCCAAATAAAACTGCAAAAATTATAAAAGAAGTCCCTCCATGGCTAAACATGGGCAGAGGAAGACCCACAACAGGAGCCAATCCTATGGTCATAAGTATATTTACTGTCATATATATAAAAAAGAGAAAAGCCATGCCCGAGGCGAATACTTTGACAAAATAGTCTTTTGTATTTGTCATTGCGATATGTAGTAGGTGTATGATAAATATAGCATATAGAAGTATTGTTCCTATCATCCCTACAAAACCGAATCGTTCACCTAAATAGGCAAAGATAAAGTCAGTAGAGGAGACGGGTAGGAATTTTAGTTGAGTCTGTGTTGCATCTCCTTTGTCTTTTCCATTCATTCCTCCTGAACCAATAGCTATGAGAGACTGTTGAACATGATAGCTTGGTTTTCCCATGAAGTTTGCAATTCTCTGCTTCTGGTAGGGTTTTAGTCCATGAGTATAGATTAGAGGTGCAGCCAATCCTACTATAATTAGCAAAACTAACCAAATACGGGTCTGAATACCTATAATAAAAAGTACTCCAAACCCTGTGAGTAGAAGAACAAGACCTGTTCCTAGGTCTGGCTCTTTTGCAATAAGTAAGAAGGGTATTAATATATACATAGATAGTTTTGCAAACATTTTGAGGTCATATCCATTTTTTGGAGGGGGATTTCTAACTATAATATATCCCAACATTAATAAAACAGTAATTTTAATAAACTCAGATGGTTGGAGGGTTAGGCCAGTAAATGGAATCTCAATCCATCTTCTAGCACCCAATATACTTTTACCAAAAAACTCAACACTTAGAAGCAGGGTTAGATTAAACCAGTATGAGATAGGGATAAGCCACTGATATTTTCGCCAAGGGATTAAAAAAACTACAAAAAAGACACCTAGAGAGATACCATAATAGACCATCTGTTTATGAAAAAGGTGTGGTTTAATCTCATATACTAGATATGATGATAGTATAAATAGTGGTATTAGTTGCAGTATAAGTATAAAGTTAAACTGTTGTAGTATTCGCCTGTCAAATTGAAAGAAATTTCTCATAATAATGCTTTATCTTTTTTAAGTATTATATCGAAGGAGTGATTAATCTTAAGTATTGACGAGTGTTTCATTTGCACAAATAGGGAGAAGTACAATTTTGTTATCTATTAATTTAAAAGGAGGAATGGGAAATAGCTCTCTCATCACATACTTAAGATATGTAGGAATTATATCTTAAATCGGATAAAAATACTCTTAATTAAAATAGAAATATTGAGTATTCTCCTCACAATTAGAAGTGACGCTTGTCTTTCGGGCTTTTGTAGTGGTCTCTTTTTGTTGTTTTTCTCTTTTTTTCACTTTTTTTATCTCTATTCATCATCTTTTGGGCTAACTCTTTTGCTTTTTTAAGGTCTCTATTTTTTTTTGTGTTATCTCTTTTTGTCTGTTTACTATTTAATTTCGGAGTGGGATTATAGTTAAATCCATCAGTAGTTATGGAAATAAGAGTTTTTCCTACAAGCTTCTCTATCTCTTTTAGCTGTTCAACCTCCTCTGAACAGACCAAAGATAGAGATTCTCCACTCTGTTTTGCTCGTCCTGTTCTTCCGATACGGTGTATATAGTCCTCATTTCTTAGTGGAAGCTCAAAGTTTATAACATGAGGTAGATTTATAATATCAATACCTCTAGCTACTACATCAGTCGCTACCAAAACTCTTATCTTCTCCTCTTTTAATAGTTGCAGAGCTTTGTTTCTCGCTCCTTGGGTCTTGTCTCCATGAATGGCTGATGCTGTTAGACCATCTAGTTTTAGTCGTTTTACCAAGTTATCTGCTCTCTGTTTTGTATTGACAAAGACCAATACCTGTTTCCAATTTTTTGAGCCTATTAAAAAAGAGAGTAGGGGGGCTTTCTGCTCCTCATCTATATAGTGTACTACCTGTTTTACTTTTTTAGTCGCTATGTTGTTAGGGTCTATCTCTATAGAGATTGGATTTTTTAGAAGAGATTTTGCAAGTTTTATGATAGTGGGTGGAAAAGTAGCAGAGAACATCGCTGAGACTCTTTTTTTTGGTAGTTTTGTTATGATTTCTCTCACATCATCTATAAATCCCATCTCCAAAAGTTTGTCAGCCTCATCTATAATCACCATCTTGACAGAGGAGAGATTTACCGTACCATTAGATATGTGGTCAAGTAGTCTGCCTGTTGTAGCTACCACAATATTTGCACCAGCACGAATCTGATTTATCTGCCCTCCTAGTTTGACCCCTCCATAGAGTGGTACGGATTTGTGAGTGAACTCCTTTGCATAGTTCTCTATATTTCTATGAATCTGTAGAGCTAACTCTCTAGTTGAGACTAGAATTAGTGCATCAACTCTATATCTTGCATCTCCCTGTTTTGCTCGTTTTGATTCAGGAATATTCTCTAGCATGGGGAGTACAAATGAGGCAGTTTTTCCTGTACCTGTTTGGGATGTGGCGATTATATCCTTACCTTTTCGTAGTTGGGGGATTGCTCTTTGTTGTATAGGTGTTGGCTCTGTATAGCCTAGTTCTTTGATAGTTTTTTGTAGTTTTTCTGAGAGCATTAGATTGCTAAATGGCATGAATTTATCCTTATGAAATATCTATTGTAGGGGTATTTTGTAG
>CAZSHP010000069.1:0-10935 GCA_964606545.1 uncultured Sulfurovum sp.
GGAGCAAATATTCACACCCTATTAAGCGACAGCTTTTTTATGGAAGATGGTTTAATGGGTGAGTTTGCAAAAAGTAAGATAAATAAGATAATAAATTTTCATAAAGAGGTAGAAGAAGAAAACAGAAAAGAAAAAAGCAATTTAACTCCATTCAAAACAAGATATAAAGAGTTAAAAACAAAATTTTGGCAAACCCAATCAATTATAGGAGAAGATTATCTAAAGCAAGTTATTAAAAATCATCTAAGAGATATAGAAAATATTTTGTTGGGTTTTGATGAAGCTAAAAAAGAAGAGATAAAACGATTAAGAGCAGAAGCTGATAGATTGGAAAATATGTAATGATACAAGTTAACTATAGTCCAAATATAAAAGATGAGTATTATAAAATAATTGCTCAAACTAAAATGCAAAAATATAATAATAAAACTTTTGAAAGTTATTATAATAGCTATGTAAAATCAAAAATTGGTGGTTATGAATTAGAAGATTTACTTTGTGGAGATTATGAAAAACTTGTAGAGATAAAAAATGAGATAAAAACAAAATATAGTAGTAAAAATAATATTGTAAAACAACTATTTAATTATGATAAAGCTAAGTCAAAAACTATTACACCCAAGCTATCAAAACTACAACCTAAAATATCATCTTTTTTTCAAGATAAAGTGGGTGTTGAGAGTTGCTATTTTTGTAATATAGAGTTTATCAATAAATTTAAAAATGCCAAAGGGGAGATTAAAAATGGGTTTACTCTTGACCACTATATGGATAAAGGTAAATATCCTTTTTTGGCATTGAGTCTATATAATCTAATCCCGTCATGCTATACTTGTAACTCTAAGGTAAAAGGCATAGATGAAATAAACAGTATCTCTCCATCTTCATCCAAGTTTGATTTTGATAAAAAAGTAAAGTTTACAACTTTTATAAACAGTTATAATCTACAAATAGAAAATGAACAAGATTTTAATCTTATATTAAAAGAGTATTTTTCAAAAGATTATCAAGAGTATATAGATGGCTTTCTTTTAAATGAACGCTATGAATATCATAAATACAGAGTGATAGAGATGATAGATAAAAGAAAGAAATATCCTGATAGTCGAATAAAAGAGTTAGCTTATATCACACAAAAAACAGAAGAAGAGGTAAAGCAAGATTTGTTTGGAGAGTATTTGAATAATGATTTGCATAAACGACCATTGAGTAAATTGGTTCGGGATATTTCCCAAGAGTTGGGATTATTATAATAAAAGGAAAAAAATGAAAAAACTACCAATAGGAATAAGCGTTCTTAAACAAATCAGAGAGGGCAACTATATCTATATAGATAAAACAGAATATGCCTATAACCTAATAGACCAATACAAATATACATTTCTCTCTCGTCCAAGACGATTTGGAAAATCTCTATTTTTAGATACTTTACAGAATATATTTGAGGGGAATAAAAAGTATTTTGAAGGATTATATATTTATGATAAGTGGGATTGGGAGGATAAATATCCTGTTATTAAAATTAGCTTTAGTGGGGATTTGAGAAGTTCAAAAAATCTAAAAAATCGAATTCATGATATTTTAATATCTAATCAAAAAAGGTTAAAAATAGATTGTCAAAAAACAAAAGAGTATGATTCTTGCTTTGAAGAGCTTATTGAACAGAGTTATCGAAAATATAATAAAGAGGTTGTAATATTAATAGATGAGTATGACAAAGCAATCCTTGATAATTTAGACCAAATAGAGATAGCTACTCAAAATAGAGAGGTATTAAAAGCTCTTTATGGGATTATAAAAGATAATGGGGAGTATATTAAATTTGTTTTTATTACAGGAATTAGTAAATTTAGTAAAACAAGTATATTTAGTGGACTAAATAATTTAAGAGATATATCACTATTATCTAATTTTGGAGAGATTTGTGGATATACTCATAATGATATAAAGAATGATTTTTTACCATATCTAAAGGATATAAATTTAGAGGAGTTAAAGAGATGGTATAATGGATATAATTTTTTAGGTGAAAAAGTCTATAATCCTTTTGATATTTTACTTTTTATTGATAGTGATTGTGAATTTGATAACTATTGGTTTGGTACAGGGACTCCGAGTTTTTTGATAAAACTTTTTCAAAAAGAGGGCTACAATTTAGCAAAACTCGAAAATCTAAAGGTGAAAAAATCTCTACTTAATACTTTTGATATAGATAAGTTAAATTTAGAGACTGTAATGTTTCAAAGTGGATATTTGACTATTAAACAACAAGTAAAAAAGAGAAAAAAGATAGAATATATTTTAGATTATCCAAATTTTGAGACTAAAATAAGTTTTAATGATTATCTACTTGATTATTTGGTTAAAAACTCTATTGAAAAGGGAGAGATACAAAATAGTTTAATAGATATATTGGAAGTTGCAGATTTAGAAAAACTAAAAACCACCCTAAAATCACTTTTTGCTTCAATAGCTTATAATAATTTTACCAATAACTATATAGAAAATTATGAGGGATTTTATGCGAGTGTAATTTACGCCTATTTTGCAGGAGCAGGGTTTGATAAGATAGTTGCAGAGGATGTGACTAATGCAGGGCGAATTGATTTGAGTGTTTTTATAGATGACAAGGTTTATATATTTGAGTTCAAGGTGAATAGTGCAGGGGCTTTATCTCAAATTATAGATAAAGGTTATCATCAAAAATATATGAGTAGTTATAATGAGATTTATATTATTGGGGTTGAGTTTGATAGCAAAGAGAGAAATTTGATTAAGTGTGAGTGGGAAAAATTATATTTGACATATTTTTAACGCTTTTAATTTTTTTATGTTAAAAAAGGAGTGAAAGTGAATAATTAATAGTGAATAGAATATTATTGCATTATAGATTGAGAATCATTTTTGATATTGATTTGCTTTAATTCTTGGAATTTATCTATGCTATATTTTGGTAAAATATTGTCAAAGAGATGGTTGTTCCAAAGAAATTGGTTAATTTAGTCATAAAATAGTCACATATTAGACTTTTTTTAAGTTTAAAGATTTATAATATATTTAAACTTATTTTAAAGGTATCTATTATGAAAACTATTTATGAAAATAGTCTCGTTCGAGTTGATGTGGAAAAGTCAGAGATTCCTTGGTTGAAGATATACTCAACAAAACCTTATAGAGAGTTCTTTGATGCTACAGAAGAGGTAAAAGATGAGATAATTCGAGTTTTGGATGTTATTGGTGAGGAGATGATAGAGTTCTATGAGCCAGAGAAGATTAATATAGCTAGTTTTGGTAATTATGTACCTCATCTCCATTGGCATGTGATGGCTAGATTTAAAAATGATAGCTATTTTCCTGAACCTATGTGGGGAAAAAAACAGAGGAGAGGTAGTTATAAATTAAACAGATTTGATGAGTTTCTTGAGGTTGTTAAGGGTAAGATTTAGATAACTTATGGTAAAACTATCTCTATGGAAAAACTATTCACTATTCACTATTCATTATTTATTTTGTTAGTACTATTACTAACATCTTGTGGCTACAAACCCTCATCTCACTTTACCCCAAAGACTATAGGTGAAAAGGTATACACAGAGGTAGTTGTATCACTCTCCGACCCAGAAAATGCTGTGCTTATAAAAGATGCATTAGGTAGGGCATTATATAGTAGGTTAAAGAGTGTAGCAACAACAAAGGAGGAGGCTGATAGTACTATTAGAGTCTCCTATGATTCGATTAGATTTACTCCACTACAGTATGATAAAAATGGGTATGTAGTCTATTATCAATCTAATATTAGATTGAAATTTGAGCTTATTCGAGGTGAGAATAGAGAGGAGAGGTTTATTGTAGGTAGGTATGAGTTTCCTATTCGACCATCAGCTATTATATCTAATGATTTGAGGTTAAAAGCGATAGAGAGAGGCTCTATCCGTGCATTGGACCAGTTTATAGCCTATATATCAAGCAAAGGAGTGTAGGGTGCGTTTTCTAACGCACCAATTATCATGCAAACATTTAAAAATTTCATCACCAATAAACCCCTATATTATAAAAAAATAGACCACAAACGAATACATAAAGCCTATGCTATTTTAGAACCTCATATCAAAAAACCTCTAATAATTCATATTGTAGGCACAAATGGCAAAGGTAGCACAGGAAGAATTATGGCTACTCTGTTACACTACTCAGATTATAGAGTAGGGCATTTTTCATCTCCTCATATCTTGAAGTTTAATGAACGAATTTGGATTAAGGGCGAGGATATTTCTGATGCTAAGTTGGAGATAGCTCACACTAAGCTACACACTATCTTGGGTGATGAGATTAGTGATGGTTTGAGCTATTTTGAGTATACAACTCTATTGGCTCTAGTTGCTATGGAGGAGTTGGATATTATTGTATTGGAAGCAGGGCTTGGAGGTGAATTTGATGCTACAAATGTAGTTTCCAAAGAGCTATCAATAATTACACCTATTGGAGTTGACCATCAAGGTTTTTTGGGGAAGAGTATTGAGTCTATCGCTACAACCAAGCTAAACTCTATTGAGAAGAGGGTTATATTGGGTTTTCAGCCAAACAGAGAGGTGTATGAGATTGCTAATAGGATAGCTAAGCAAAGAGGAGCTAAAGTCTATAATATTATCGAGTCTAATAGTGAGGTTTTAGCCATAACAGAGAAGCTTGGATGGAGTCACTATCTATATGAAAATACCCTTTTGGCTATCTCTGCTTTGGATGTTTTAAACCTATCATATAGCATCAAAAGTATTAAAAATCTAAAACTATTTGGTAGATTTTATTCTATTGCACCAAATGTTATTATAGATGTAGGTCATAATCTTTTGGCAACAGAGGCAATTGCTCAAGCCTTAGAGCAAAAATTTAGCAATAAGAGAGTAGTTTTAGTCTATAATTCGCTCAATGATAAAGATTATGGCTCTATACTAAAGAGACTTAAAAAACATATTAAACGAGTGGAGATTATAGCTATAGAGAGCGATAGAGTGGTAGATGTTACAATACTACAAGATAAATTAAAACAGCTTAATATTGAGTACAGCGAGTTTAAAACTATTAATAAATATGAAGATTATTTCGTATTTGGCTCATTTTTTGTAGTTGAAGCATTTATTAAAAACAATCTGTTTCAAATATAAATAATAATTGGCTATAATGTATCACATTAAGTGAGATTTTACAAAGGAGACAAGAATGGGTTTTTTTGGAAGAAGGAAGAAGAAACAAGCACCAGTCCAATCGGCGAGTATTATTACTCCAGGTACCTCTATTAAGGGAGAGATACGCTGTGATGGTAATATACTTATAAATGGAGAGTTTGAAGGAGATATTATATCTCAGAGTGAAGTTGTTGTAGGTAAGAGTGGAAATGTTAGAGGTCACATTCAAGCTCAAAAACTACTAGTTTCAGGTGTATTTGTAGGAGATTATACAGGTGAAGTTATAGATATTATGCCTTATGGTAAAGTCTATGGAGATGTGATTGTTAACAATATTGTTATAGAACCAAATGCTGTATTTGAGGGAGAGACCAAGATTGTCTCTGGACGAATTGATAGAAGTGAATCAAATGATTTCCATATGAACCAACCTAAAAAAATAGGTTATTAAGAACTAGATTATAAAAAATAGAGCTATTAAAATAAGATATAAATGACACAAAGCAATATATATGAGTATCTCCTAAGAGGAGATAACTCTTCTAACAGACTTCTAGTTTGTAAAAATGACAAAGAGGCTACAGAGGCTTCTGATACTGCTATACTTTTAGGTTTCAAATCTTTTGTATTACCAGATTTGAGACTTAGTAAGGGTGATGACCTGCGTTCATTCCAAGGGGAGATTTATGAACTCATAGAGTCACTACACACCTACTACTCTTGTGATAAAAAGAGACTTCTAGTCTCTCCTCTACGAACACTACTTATACCTCTACCAAAAGAGGAGTTTTTTAAGACTATAGAGTTAGAATTTGCCTCAACTATTAATTTAACAGAACTAAAAGAGACTCTCTACCATTGGGGTTACCATTTTGTAGATATAGTTACACAAAAGGGTGAAGTCTCATTTCGTGGTGATATTGTTGATATATATCCTCTAGGTGGAGATGAGGCTTATCGTATCTCCCTCTTTGATGAGGAGATAGAGAGTATAAGAAAGTTCTCTGTAGATACCCAAAAGAGTTCTAGTGAAGAGTTGGAGTCTGTTAGGGTTATCCCTGCATTTTTAGGATTGGATGCTACGCAATATGAGTCTCTAAAAGAGAGAGTTGAGTCTAGTAACTCGGATGTATTTGTAAAAGATATAGATAGTTTAGGCTTTTGGTATCTAGGTGAGTTTGCAGAGAGTTATATAGGCTCTTTTGACTCTATATTTACCTCTTCTATGGAGGAGGAGTTAGATGAGATATATTCACTCGATAAACCTCTAGTTCATAGAGAGGAGTTTAGTCTATCTATAATTCCCCAAGCTCAAAAGATTAGAGAGTTAGAGGTTATTAATCCAAATGCTATTATCAAATCAAACTCTCATAAAAAGATAAAGATTATCGCTAGAAATGAGTCTATTGTACGAGGTTCACAACTAGAGTCATTTGTGGGATTAGAGTTTATCTACAAAGATATTATTGTAAATCTTATCTCGGATGATGAGGTTATTATCTCTCTAAACAAGCCAATTAAACGAAAAAAGGTCAAAAAAGCCTCTATTATTTTGGATGAACTAAAGCTTGGTGATTTCGTAGTTCATGAGAACCACGGTGTAGGACTCTTTAAGGGTGTAGAAAAAAGGGTAGTACTAGGCTCAACAAGAGAGTTTGTAGTAATGGAGTACCAAGGTGGCGATACTCTCCTAATCCCTGTAGAGAACCTAAATGTTATAGATAGATTTGTGGCTGATAGTGGTGGAGTTCCGATACTTGACAAGATGGGCAAAGCTAGTTTCAAAAGGCTCAAAGGCAAAGTAAAAGAGAAGCTTTTTGCTATTGCATCTGGTATTATAAATCTATCTGCACAGAGACATCTAAAAAAAGGGATTATTCTCAAAAGAGATGAGACCCACTCTATATTTATGAGCCAAGCAGGTTTTATACATACCGAAGACCAAAGAGACTCTATCTACTCTATGTTGGATGATATGGCTAGTGGCAAGATGATGGATAGATTGCTCTCTGCTGATGTTGGTTTTGGTAAAACAGAGGTTGCTATGAATGGGATGTATATAGCGTGGAAAAATGGTTATCAATCTATGATGGTAGCACCTACTACACTTCTAACTTCACAACATTTTAAAAGTCTCAAAGAGAGATTTGCCCCGTATGATATAAAAATAGGTAAACTAGATAGATTTACCACTGCAAAAGAGAAGAGGCTACTACTAGCAGGTTTAGAGGATGGTTCTGTTGATATGGTAGTAGGAACTCATGCCTTGTTAAGAGCCAAATTTAAAAAATTAGCGTTTATAATTATAGATGAGGAGCATAAGTTTGGAGTAAAGCAAAAAGAGGCTCTAAAAGAGATAGCTATAGCCGTTCATCTGCTCTCTATGTCAGCAACTCCCATTCCACGAAGTCTAAATCTAGCCCTCTCATCTGTCAAAACCTTTTCTGAAATCTTAACTCCACCAGTCGATAGATTGGGGGTGAGAACTTTTGTAAAATCATATGACAAAAAGATAGTAAAAGAGGCGATAACTAGAGAGATGCGAAGAGGAGGGCAGATATTTTATGTCTTTAACTCCATAGCCAATATAGAGGAGAAAAAGAGAGTCCTACTAGAGCTAATGCCAAAACTAAGAGTAGCTGTTCTTCACTCCAAAATATCAGCCAAACAGACTGAAAAAGATATGCTACTCTTTGAGGAGGGTGAGTATGATGTAATGCTCTCAACCTCTATAGTCGAATCAGGGATTCACATGCCAAAAGCAAACACTATGATAGTTGACGGTGCTGATAGATTTGGAATAGCAGACCTACACCAACTAAGGGGTAGAGTAGGGCGAGGAGGCAAAGAGGGCTACTGTTATTTTATGGTCGAGGACAAAGATTCTCTAACAGAGGATGCCAAACGAAGACTTCTAGCCCTAGAGTCTCACTCCGAATTAGGTTCAGGTGCAATTCTAGCATTTCACGATTTGGAGATAAGAGGTGGTGGAAATATCATAGGCGAAGCTCAATCAGGACACATCAAACAGATAGGTTACTCACTATACCTAAGAATGTTAGAGGATGCCATCAAAGAGCTAAGTGGAACAGTAGAGGAGAAAGAGGAGTTCTCTGTAGATATAAAACTAACAGTTGATGCCTACCTAAATGAAGAACTAATAGAAGAAGACAGACTAAGACTAGAGCTATATCGCCGACTATCCCAAGCCACCACCACAGGCGAAGTATACGAGATAGAGGCTGAAATCGCCGATAGATTTGGTAAACTAGATACTATCTCAAGACAGTTTATAGATGTTATGATTATGAAAGTATTGGCAAAAGAGCAGAGAATCACCAAAATTGCAAATGCAGGAGAGAGAGTATTTATAGAGTTTGCCGACGAGGGCAAAGAGAGAGTAATGCTCAAATCCTATAGCAAAGATGATGATGATTTGATTGCTACTGTTATGGGGTATCTGAACAAAAAATAACCCAAACAATCAAAGAGAAGAACTCTTCTGTTCATAATTATAGGGGATTTTGGCTTTGGAGAATGAGCTTTTCTTAGATTTTTAGGATTTTCTTTTCTATTGACTCATAGTACATATCTCAAACCATTCCCTACATTTATCAACATCTATAATCTTGCTCCCATACCCATTCCCAATCTCCATAAGTTCCCCATTATCATTAGAGAGAAAGACCTTAACCCCACCAACTACAGGCTTTAGGTTCTCTATTTTGTAGAGTTTATCATTTAATATGATGGATGAACCCAAAAAAGCTAATAAAACTGATATATCAGCCTCTCTCTCTTCATCTAGTAGCGTTCCAACTCTATGTTGATGATAAAACAGCCAGTTCCAAAAGTTATCTATCTGTTTTGGGTCTGCTATCTGTGTTGATTCTCCATTTGGTAGATAGGTGCTTAATCTACTGTAGCTATTGATATAAAATTTGGTATCAATTGCCCATCTATCGCTGTTTTGGACGGCGTTGCATATAGGTTTTCCACTTTGGGCGTACTCTCGAACTATTTTTTTTCTGAAATCCTCTAGGTTTTTCTCTTTTGATGTCTCTTTTTTGGGTTCTGTTATCTCTATTTGAGCTTTTAGTTTTTTGTTCTCTAGCTCTAGTTTTAGACATCTCTCTTCTAGCTTTTTCTTCTCCTCTAGTGCCTCTATAGATGCTCTATTTAGCTCTTGGTCTGCTTTTAGATGCTGTTTCAAAGCTCTATTTTCTAGCTCCAAATCGCTATTTTTAGCCTCTAGTTTCATATTTCTGCTCTCTATGGCATCATTTTCTACTCTATATGTCTCATTCTCTTTTTCTAACTCTCGTGCTAGTTGATATTCGCTCTCTCTGTAGTGGCTTAGGTTGTACTCTTTGCCGAGTTCGGTTATAGCTACTCCTCTATATGTTTTGTTTGGATTCCACTCTGCTACTTTGCATCTTTTTGTCTCTATGAGATTTAGTTTTTTGAGTTGGGTTAGTGTGGCTTCTACTGTTTTTGGGTGTAGCTTTAAATCGCTCTCTATTTTGGATGAGAGGATTATATAGAACTCATCATCCGTTTTTTTGGCCCAATTTTTGAGCATAAGCAGATGGTACATTACTAACATTTGAGTTTGATTAAGAGCATGTTTTCTCATAAACAGCAGGTCAATTACTGCTGTTCTAGTGCATTTAGGTAGGGTGCTTGTTGGTACTACAGACATAATTTATCCTTGAAAATATATTCAAGAGTCCAAATACTAACATCTCTTGTAAAATAGAGAGAGATTATCAGTGATTTTTAACACAAAAATAGTTAAAATCCTGTTTGAGTGGAATTGTTAGTTTTTCAGGCTTATGGGGTTCCACTCATCTCTCTTTATCGCTTGACATCTGATATGTTGAAATCCTACAACAAACTTACTTAATCTACAATATTGTGAAAATCGTAATTTTTTTGTTTAAAAATGTTGTGAGTTTTGGGATTTTCCAAAAGTAATTTTTTTATTTTTAAAAAATTGTAGTATTATTATAACCCCTATTTTTTTAGGAAATTTTTTTCCTAGGTTTTTAGGATTATTGAGAAGTTTATTTCTCAATGTTATTTTTATTTTTTTTTCTATTGTACCATTTAATTAATAATAAAAATCCTCCTATAATCATTAAAAAAATACCTATATATATATTATCAGGAGTCTCATAATGATGTGTTTCTGACTTCTCAAAAATAGAAGGGAATAAAATTATACTCAATCCAAAAATAAATAATGAAACTCCAACTTCTAGCAAAGAATGTCTATTTTTCATTTTTTTATCCTTTAAAATTTATAGGGATTTAAACTATTCCTCGTCCCCAAACTGCGTTTGGGGATGCATACGAGAATTAAACAAACCAAACCCTCTCAATATCAATCAACCCTCTTTTCCCTTCATAATCTCTAGCACTACTATAACGCCAATGTTTCGCCTCATCTACATATCCTCGTTTAACAGGATTATAATGAATATAGTTAACTCTATCAATAAACATCTTTTCACTCTGTATCAATTTTGGCTGAAATCCCTCTTGCCATAGTTGATAAGTGCTTTGAGATAGGTCATCACTATTGATAATCATGTGTAGATGATTTTCCAATATTACATAAGCATAGAGATTTAGATTATCACTCTTTTTAAGATAATTTAGGCTATCAAAAACAATTTGTGTTGTCTCTTGTCTTGTAAATATTGGTATCCAATTTAGTATAGTACAAGTTACGAAATGTGGCTGTGTT
>CAZSHP010000070.1:0-10918 GCA_964606545.1 uncultured Sulfurovum sp.
CTTTATATATTTTTGTAGATTATAGTATGTTTTTGTTAACAGTTACTTAACCTCACTCTAAAAGAGAGATTTTCACCATAAAACTCAAACACCTCATCACTCCTACTCTCTAAAAATAGAAAAAGTTCAGCTATGGCACTATATCGTTTGCTAGTAGTAGCAAACCTAAAATTATCAATCTTGGCAATAGGCTCTAAACCATTTAACTTAGAAGAGAGAATCAGCCATCTACTACTCTCCTCTATCTCATCTACCCCAAATCTCTCTCTATGAAGTTCCAAATCCTCTATAGCCTCTTCGACAACACCCAATAGAACAGTTTTGCCCTGTTTGACATCTACAAAAGCTTGGGGTAGGGCTGACTCAAATCTATCTACAAAGAGTGTTTTGCCCTCAATTCCAAAATTTCTAGCTAAAAAAAAGAGCTTTGAAGCATTAACCGAATTTAGAAAATTGAATGGCATAGGGAGTCTATCTTTTATAAAAATAGCATCTAGTACCTTTATTGTTGTGTTCATATTTCCATTTCTACTAGCTAGATAGATAGATGTATCTCTATCCAAAGAGATATTATGAACACATCTTTGAGCTCCTAGTAGAGTTAGATTAATAAAGTTATCAGTTCTATTGAATTTTTGAGCAAGGAGAGGCTTTTTGTCACTTAACTTCTCTGTTACTATATCTCTATAATTTGAAAAAGCATATATATACATCTCCTACTCTCCAATATATATTAATAATACTCTAATACTAGACTACTATTGTTACCACCAAAGCCAAAATAGTTTAGGAGATAGTAGCCACTCTGTGGAGTCATCTCTTCCAAACTAGGCTCTATTTTACACTCAGGGTCTATATTTCTAAAATTAATACTTTTTGGGATAAACCCCTCTTTTATAGACTCTATAAGAAGCACCAACTCATTTGTACCACAAGCACCCATGGTATGACCTATATATGGTTTTAGCGTTATGATTTTTGGTATATTATTATCAAAAAGAGAGTAAATACCTTTTGCCTCTGCATTATCGTTTTGTCTAGTTGCTGTAGAGTGTGTTTTGATAGCTCTAATATCTCTAATTGATATATCTGCACTCTCTATAGCCTCTCTCATCACTTTTGCTAGATTTTTGGGTATGGGGGCTGTTATAGATGAAGTATCTACTTTTGTAGCACCACCTACTAGGGCAAATCTACTCTCCTCTTGGCTCAATACTATAGCAGAGAGTGCCTCACCCAAAACTATTCCATCTCTATCTCTATCAAATGGCTTTATTCTATCTCCTGTGAGGAGCATAAATGACTCAAAACCTCTAATAGTAAGCTCATTGTAGAGTTCAACTCCCACAACTATAGCCTTGGATATAAGTCCACTCTCTATCATCTCTTTGGCTTGAATCAGAGCATTTGAACTAGAGGTACAGGCTGTTGATATAATAGTTCTAAATCCACCTATCCCTACTCTATCAGAGATGATTTTGGTAACCTCATCCATGTCTAAATCTTCTAGTAGCTCTCCACTCTCTTTGAGATAGGTCTCATTTAGGGGAAGCTTGGCAGAGGATGTACCTAAAAATAGTCCTATATCTCTTAACTCATCTACCAAGACCCCTGCATTATCTATAGCCTCTCGTATAACCCTCTCTATAAGGTCATAGTAGTCCGAAGGGTTACTATTGGGTATCTTGTAGTATTTAACACCAAAATCCAAAGATATAGGCTCACCCTCTCCTACTCTCAAACTCTTGACCGACTCTTCTGCACTATCTCCTATAGATGAGATAAGAGAGTAACCATCTATATATATCACTGTTTTGACTCAATATAGTTAGCTAGGGTATCTATACTCTCCATAACTCGTCTAGCCTCTTTGGGGTCGGTTAATCTAATCCCATACTCATTCTGTAGCACCATAGATATTTGAAGTGAATCTAAGGAATCTAACCCCAATGGATGAGAGGGGTCAAAGATAATATCATCATCTTTTATACTACTAGGCTCTATCTCTTTGTCACACTCTCTTATAATCATCTCTTTTAAATCATCTCTTAGACTCATAAACTTCTTCCATATGCTAAACTTAACGAAATTATACCAAAAACTACTAAAACAGCCGACTCAAAAAGTACAGCCTCCACCCCCAAATCTCTAACAAAAACATCCAACATCCCCTCCAATCCCCAAGACATAGGAGAGAGCATAGTCATATCCTGCATTAGTGGAGGCATAACAAGTTTAGGAACCATTATCCCACCAACAGCACCCATAATAATACTACTCAAAGCCCCAACAGTAGATGCCTGTTCAGTACTCTTCATCAAACTAGAGAGCAAGATAGCAAAACCTATTGCTCCAAAGCTAATAGAGAGACTAATAACAAAAAGTGCCAAGAAATCTATATCTACATCCAATCTATCACCACCCAACATAGGAACAACCCAAACACCCACAACTATCATCAAAATCAGTTGCAGTTGATTTATCACCATATATGGGACTATTTTGGAGAAAAAGAGTATAAATTTGGAGCTATTCATCGCCTTTAGTCGTGCAAAAGTTCCATCATCTCTCTCAGTAATAAAGAGCGTAGAGATAGGGATAATCACAAAAAACATAGAAAATACAATCCAAGCAGGAACATTCTGCTGTGTAGCTGTGGGTATTGCACTCTTGTTATTGGAGCTATAGAGGTAGTGTGAGTGTATCATATCATTGGGTGTAGAGGCTTTGATACTATCATTATAGATAGTCATTGAGTCTACCATCTTTTTTATCTTTAG
The DNA here is from genome assembly GCA_964606545.1 of uncultured Sulfurovum sp. Lineage (GTDB taxonomy): Bacteria > Campylobacterota > Campylobacteria > Campylobacterales > Sulfurovaceae > UBA1140. The sequence goes on from CAZSHP010000070.1 coordinate 2,781, forward strand.
AGCCATAATCTTTTGTGCTATTTTTGATTCAAAATAGAGTTTTCTATGGGCTTTGGTGGTAGAGGATGTATATATCTCAATCAAATCTTTGGCTTGAATCTTATATAGATTTTTAGAAAACTCAGGATTGATAACCAATAAAAACCTATAAAGCTCATCTCTAGTTAATGCTTTTGCCTCTTTGAGATGCTCTTTGGTTACAAATTTTAGGTTTTTATACTCTTTTAGAGAATCTATAAACTTTTTAGATTTTTTATCTTTGTCAAGATTGACAATAATATACTCCAAATCGGCATTAGTATACTCATTATATACATCTTTGAGTGCTAGAGACATAATCAATATAAACATAACAGGCATAAGAAAAAGTGCAATCAATGCACTTCTATTACGCAGTAGGATAGTGGACTCTTTTTTTAGGGCGTAGTAGAATTTTATCATAAAATTATCAAAGAATATAGAGCTAAAATCTTCACTTAATTAAAACTCCTTATGTTTTTTAGCTATTTAATATTATATATTAGATTAAGTTAAAACTAAGTTAGTTGTTACTAGAATACAACATATACAATAGAAAATATATTAAAAAAAATAAAAATACACAAAGGCTAAGTTATGAACAAATCCAAAAAAATTATCTCTTTTGCAACCTTATCACTTATTGCACTATCTCTTGGAGCATGTGCGGCAGGGTCAACAAGTAGCCAATCAAAAGGCTTAGCCGTAGGTTCTCCTACAACAACCAATAGCACCCTATTTTCAAAAAATATTACAGGAAAGAGAAAAGCTCTAGTTGTTGGAGTTAGTGATTATGCTGGAGAGGGAAATGATTTAGGTGGAATAGAGAGAGATGTTAACAAGATGAAGAGGCTCTTTGAGAGTTGGGGATTTGAAGTTCAATCTCTATATGACAAAGACTCCTTGAAGATTGTTGATTATCTAAATCAATATGGAAAAAGTTTGAGTTCTGATGACTATTTTGCATTTTATTATAGTGGTCATGGCTCACATAAACATGATGAGAATGGAGATGAAGCAGACGGTGAGGATGAGACTCTAGTTTTAAGTGATGGCAAAGAGAACATACACCTCATTGATGATGTTCTATTTTCAAAATTTAATGCAATCAAAGCAAAAAAGATGATTTTCTTTGACTCATGTCATAGTGGTACAGTATTTAGAAAATTGGGAGGAAAATTTCAACCTAAAACAATATCACCTGATAAGGTAACTAAATCCTTCTCCAAAGGTATATCAATTGGAGCAACACCTAAAAGTGATAAAATGGATAGTGGCAGTGACTATCTTGTAATGTCATCTTCACAAGACAATGAAGAGTCATTGGCAACCCCAACAGGAAGTCTATTTACCAACTCAATATATGAGATTTTTTCAGATAAAAACTCTAAGAACATCTCTTTTGATAAAATAAATAGAATCTTGACGGATAAAGTCATAGCTTATGCAAAACAGACCGATGGAACGCCTCACCATCCCAATATATCATTCTCAAAATCATACTCTGGCTCTAGTACATTCAATGACTTTATAGGAGCAAAAAAATCTGCCTCTTCTAGTCCAAATAGACCTGCTGTAGCATCTGTTCAGACATCGGCATCAACAGGTAGTGACAAACTCCAAAATACACTAGATGCCCTTATAAATAGTGAAAATATAAAACCGATGACTCTTAATTATAATAAAAGAGCCTATAGAACAGGAGAGTCTGTTGAGTTCTCAATAGATACAGGTAGAGATTCAGGTTATCTAACCATATTTTATGTTGATGGGAGTGATGTAACTATGCTCTATCCAAATCCCTTTACAACATCAAAAAAATTACAAGGAAAATACTCATTTCCTACCGACCTATCAGGTGGAAAGTTTATACTAGAGGCTTATAAGAGTTGTAGTGATTGTCAAAAGGAGGAGACTGCCATATATGCCCTGCTCTCTTCAAGACCTATCTTAGATACTAGTGCTATACGAAGCAAAGATGGATTAACTAGCTTTGCAAGAGGTTCAAATGAATCCAAAGTTGTAACTCGTGCAGTAAGAATCAAAGCTACATCCAAAAGTGATGAGAACTTCAAGCCTCAACTAGGTAGATACAAATTTATCGTAAAATAAAAAGTCACATTTTAGGGACACTTATTTATGGTATAATAAAGTTCCTAAATTAATCAAATACCAAAGGAGAAAAAAATGAAAAGAAGAAAGTTAGATAAAATCTCGATTTTAGTTGCTACAGCTATCATTGCAGTGGGATGTTCAGGGGATAAGACTCCCAAGCCTCAAGAGAAAGTAGCACAAGTAGCTCCAGTCGCTGCACCAGTTTCAGCAGGGATAACTCTTGCTAATCTTAAGAGTTCGGGAGTTAATACGGTTGGATTAAAAGGAGCAAAAAGTTATAAACAAGGTAGTGCCATACAGTTCATTGTAAACACAATGGGCAAAGCTGGTTATCTATATATAATATACCTAGACAACAAAGGAAACACAGGACTACTCTATCCTAATGCAAATTCACCTCTAACTGAATTGAGTGGAGAGTATCTATTTCCTAGAGATTTTGGAAACATGAATATTCGTGCAACAAAAGATTGTGCTGATTGTCCAGAGGAGAGTACAACAGTATATGCACTATTGAGCAAAGAGCCAATTACAGATATTAAAAATATTACAAAAGAACAACTAACTGGATTTGTAGGAAAAAAAGGTTCTCAATCCAAAGGGCTAAAAATGACCTCTAGTGGACCTAGAGTCAATAACTCAAACTTAGATGTTGGAAGACTAGAGTTTCTTGTAAAATAAAGGATTTAATTATGATAAGAGAACTAAAAATACCTATTATTATATTTAGTTTGCTATTTTTAACCCAATTGAGTATAGCAGAGCTAAAGATTGATAATAACTCTAGTATACAAAATCAAAAACCTAAAAAGCTAAAAGTTGAAAATGGGGCTACTAAGATAGGAGAAGGTAACTCACCTAAACCTAAAACAAGAGCTATAAGGTTGGAACTACCAAGTGAATCAAACAGTGATACCAATTTAAATGTTGGTAAAATTGAATTTTATGTAAAATAAAGGAATATAGATGAAAAAAGCAATTAAACTATCAATGATTGCGTTAAGTATGTTAATTATTAATGGTTGTATGGAACCAAAAGTAGACTTAACCAAAGATTCAGATAGAAAAACAAAAATTCAAAATACAGCTTACAGCCAAGCCTTGAGAAATGTAAATAGTATGTTGGCTATTTTCCATGGGAAAAAGGTATTTATATATGTGAGTCCTATTGTAAATAGAACATCAAAAGCAGGAAAAGTTCCACCTGATTTATCTGTTGTTGTTAATGGAAGTTTTAATAAAATAGGTAGTTATGTTGCTATTATTGATGACCCAAATCGTTCATACAATACAGGAAAGAGTAAATTTTACAAAATCAACGGAGCTGTGACCCAATTTGATACTACAGAGACCTCAGGAAGTGGAATAAAAGGCTCAGCAGAGGCTACATATCATGGTCAACAGGGTGTTAGTGATTTTGGAAGTAGTGGTGGAAGTAAAACTGTAGAGCTTACACTTAGCTTTAATCCTGTAGATGTAGTGACAGGGCTTTTAGTACCAAGAACTTCAACTTCTAATCAGATAAAGGTAGAGAAGAAAAATAGTTCAAATGAGTTCGCATTCTCTATTTTGGGTTCGGGTATTGGAATCAATAGTGCCTTATCTAAATCACACGGAATTGACTCTTCACTCAAGATTCTCGTTGAGTTGAGTGTGGTTGAGGCTCTTGGTAAATTGACTAAGTATCCATATTGGTTATTAACAGGTGGTGAGGTTAATCCTGATGTTGTTGATACTTTGCAAAGAAAATTCTTGAGAAGTAGTGTTCAAGGTAAAATTCAAAAGATTAGTTATCTACTCTCATTAACAGATAGTAGCGTTAGAACAACTAAAATGATGGATTCTAATTTAAAACAAGCAATTATAAAATATAAATCATCTCATGGACTTCCTGCAAATGCAGTTATAGATAAAAAACTATATATGTCTCTTTTAGGTGCGACTTAATCTTGGAGGGAGGATTTTTTAATCCTCCTCCATGGTCATCCCTTTTAATACGGAGTTTTTGATTGTAGTTCTATTTATAGCACCCTCTAAATTTGAAGTCTCACTCATAATACCTGCATTAATTTGATGCTCATCTACATTGATTTCACTATCTGTAATATTCAAAACCTGAACAACCTGTTGATTATCACTTTCGATTGTAGTTCCCAAATTAAGCATATCTCCCTCCATATCTCTTAGGTCTCTATCATCAATATTTACATTTTTTATGTTTTTATATATATATTGCTTCGTAATACCATTACCTTCTCTAATAGTAGAGTCGAGTTCACCAGACTCCATCTTCTCTTTGAACTCATCCACCCCATCAACTTCAACAAATACTGCACCTTCATCACCTACATGAGCTCTATTTCGTGCCATACTTCGTACAAAAGACTCATTAACTGTACTATTTTTCATGACAAATGCCTCATCTGCCTCTATACTATCCTCTGCATATAAACTATTCAAAGAGAATAAAATCACCAAAATTCCTACTGCTCCAACTGTCTTTTTCATAATATTTCCTTTTCTAATTGTATTAATCTATTATTATTCCTATATCACTATTATTTATACGACTTCCTTTATCAATATTCTCATTGTATAGATTATGTTTCTCACTGTCTATAGTCGTAGTACTCTTTATATTTCCTATGTTTGATTCAATAATTATCTTTTTAGATTGAGTAACTTGTATCTTATCCTCCTCATTATCTTCGGTTAACTTTGCTACGAGTTCTTTTCGATTTTCAAACATCATGTCGGGAAGAACATCCTTTGGAGTATTTCCCTCTTCATCTTGAATATTTGTTGAAGCTCCTGCATCAATTAACATCTTTACTATATTGGCATGACCATATTTTGCAGCAATATGTAGTGCTGTCTCCCCATCAATATTTTGAATATCAAGGTTAGTACCACTTCTAATTAGAAGCTCTGCAATTCTCAAATTTCCATAAAATATAGCATCTTGAAGAGCTGTCTCATAATATCGCCCTCCCTGATTTGATAAATCTACTTTGTCTACCAAATACTCAACAACATCATAATTATTTAACTCCACAGCATAGTGTAGTATGCTCTTTTCATCTTTGTATAGCTTGTAAATTGGAGTTTTTTCCAAAAAACTTTTAGTAGCACTTACACCCTTGTTTATAGCTACAATAACATCCTTTTCTGTTATATCCTTTTTTGTTGATATTTTTACATCTGCATTGAGACACTGTTGACTCATTATAAAAAAAACAACTATAGATAAACTTTTTTTTAACATAACGATAACCTCCTATCTAGTTTTTATTAATTTGCCAAGACCAGATAATTTCTGATTAACCTGTGGGTTTCCCGAATATCTCACCTTGGATATACCTGATAGCCTAACTGTTAAGTTATCGCTAACATCTATTTTTGTCTGACTCGTTCCTCCTGAAACTATCTTGGCTCTTTTGACTCGAATCTGCTCCAAGTCAATTCTGCTTGTTCCTCTTGATTCCAAAGATAGACTTTCAATATCTCCCGATAGAAAAGTAACTTTGGAGGTTCCAGAGGTAGAGAGTTCAAAACTCTTAGAGTCAAACCCCTCTACTGTAACATTGGCTGTACTAGAGACAACTAGAGCATTGAGTTGCTCTGTACTAATAGTAATATCTATTTTTGAATTTGAATTTATATTACCTTTAGTAGTTATATTTAGTGTATGATTTGAGACTTTAAATGAGACATTATCTATAAAATCTTTTTCCATTTTCAATGTTATAGCTTTTTGTAATGATTGTTGAATTACAACATCTGCAGGAATTTCAATATCTATTTTATTAAATCTCTCTCTAGGTACTATATGCTTAGTAGATAGTACACCTGAACCTTGTTTTATAGATATATTACTACCTATAGTGCTGTTCGTAATAGTGCTATTATGTATATATGTATCAGAGAGAGAGTGAAGTGTTAGGAGTATAGGTATTAATAAAATTCGCATGACAATCCTTTTTATGTGTAATAGTAATATTATACAATAAATAAGTGTCTTTAAAGTAACTCTTTTTATATATAGATTAAAAAGCCTCAGTAGATACTCTACCGAGACAAACTTAAAGATTCAGATACTATTAATCTACAACCATTCCAACATTTGAACCAGAAACTGCACCACCTTCGACATTTGTTCTGTTTATAGTTGTTGTTACATCAACTTGATTTCCTTTACTCTCAAGAGCCATACCAACTTTAGAACCATTATTTACAGTGGCATTATTTACACTAGTTTGGTTGATAACTGTCTCAACATGAACTTTTCCACCCTCTCCAGCATTCTCAAGTTTCATACCAACAGCTGAACCACCAGATACTTCGGAGTTATTAACTGAGGTCTGATTTATAACTTGTCTCACATCAACTTGACCACTACCTGCTTTTATTTTTGTACCAACGGAAGAACCACTAACTGTACTACCACCAGTAACACTTGTGGAGTTAATCACACCATTTACATTTACATTTCCACTACCTGACTCTCCAATATCTGTAACATGGTTGTTAGGTGAACCTATCTCTCCACCACCAGCATACTCTGCAAATAGTGAACTTGTTCCTAAAATTAAAAGCCCTGCTACTACTAAACTTAATTTTTTCATTATGTATCCTTTATTATTTTGATATGTAAATTATAGCATGAATAAGTGTCTACAAAGTGTCCTAAAAAACTTTATAGCACTATATAAGTTGATTTAAATTAGATTAAGTTGATTTTAAAAAAGATGGATAGATAGGTGTATAAAATCTCAGTAGATTAACTACCGAGATAAGTTAAAGAGTCAGACTACTCAATACTCATTCCAACCTCTCCACCATTTTGGACTGTACTATCTTTGACCTCTGTCTCATTTATAACTTTTTCTACATTAACAGAACCACCAACTTGACCTACAACTTTTAATCCTACTGCTGAACCACCAGTTACTTCTGAGTTATCTACATCGGTGTCGTTGATAACTTGATGAATATTGACTTTTCCACCATTTGCTGTTACTCTAGCACCAACATCTGAATCTGTAATTGTACTTGCACCTGTAACATCTGTATCATTGATTACTGTATCTATATTTACCTCTCCACCTTGGTGACTTCCTCCAACAGCATATGCTCCATCTTTATATACTCCACTATCATCAATATCGTTTGCTGCGAATGCAGAAGTTGTTCCTGCGATTAAGAGTCCTACTACTACTAAGCTTAATTTTTTCATTGTGTAATCCTTTATTATTTTGATATGTGAATTATAGCACGAATAAGTGTCTATAAAGTGTCCTAAAATTATAAATAATTTAAACTATTAATGATTAGTAGGAATAAAGTTAAAAGTGTTAAGAGTGTATGATATGAGTATTATAGAGTAGATAAATATCTTTTATATTCAATTTATAAAGTCTCAGTAACTAATCTACTGAGACAAACTTAAAGATTCAGATTCTATTAATCTACAACCATTCCAACATTTCCACCAGAAACTTCTCCACCTTCGACATTTGTTCGGTTTATAGTTGTTGTTACATCAACTTGATTTCCTTTGCTCTCAAGAGCCATACCAACTTTAGAACCATTTTTTACAGCAGCATTATTTACACTAGTTTGATTGATAACTGTCTCAACATGAACTTTTCCACCCTCTCCAGCATTCTCAAGCTTCATACCAACAGCTGAACCACCAGATACTTCGGAATTATTAACAGAGGTCTGATTTATAACTTCTCTTACATCAGTTTGACCACTACCTGTTTTGATTTTTGTACCAACAGAAGAACCACTAACTGTACTACCACCAGTAACACTTGTAGAGTTAATAACACCATTTACATTTACATTTCCATTACCTGACTCTCCAATATCTCTAATATGATTATTAGGTGCACCTACTGAACCTCCACCAGCATACTCTGCAAATAGTGAACTTGTTCCTAAAATTAAAAGCCCTGCTACTACTAAACTTAATTTTTTCATTATGTAATCCTTTATTG
>CAZSHP010000071.1:0-10882 GCA_964606545.1 uncultured Sulfurovum sp.
TTTTTTGTTTACTTATATTTGGTTGTTAAAGATCATCTTGGCAAACATTTTTTAAATAAGAACTCTTAAATTCTAAGGTCTCCCTGTTTGTCGGGGCGTATTATAGACAATTTTTACACGATTGTCAAGCTTTTTTGTAAAAAAAATCAAATTATTCTATTTTTTTTACTTTTTGTAGTTTTACTTACCATTATTATATATAATATGTTATCCTTCTAAAATACCATATATCAAATATTTTTTAATAATTTAAAATATATTAGATTTTATTATATTAATATTTGTTTATATTATTTAATAATATTCAAAATTAAAGTAACATATAAAATTATTTTCAATATTAATTTTTGTTTTAAGGGAAGCATCATGTAAACTGAAATATAATTACTAATGCGTTGATTTTATATGCATATTTCAAAACACATTAGGAGAATGTTATGACGATTAAAAGTACACTTAGGTTATCAATTATTGCAACTGCAATTTTAACAGTAGCAAATGCTTCATCAGCGATTGATGGAGATGACCTTCCACCAGCAAAACCAGGTCAATGTTTTACAAAAGCTTTTTTCCCTGCAAAATATACAACAACTACAGAGAGAGTATTGGCATCTGAAGCTTCTGAAAAAGCTAGAGTTATTCCTGCCAAATATGGTTGGAAAACTGAAAAAATTAAAGTAAGCGATGGTACACAGAGAACCGTTACTGTACCTGCTACATATAAAACTGTTTATGTAAAAATGCTAGAGAAAGAGGAGAGTACTAAACTAATACCTGTTCCTGCAAAATATGAAACTGTAACTAAAAAAGTTCTTGCATCTGAACCTACAGAGAAACTTATTAAAATACCTGCTCAATACAAAACTGTTCCTCAAAAAGTTCAAATTGAGGCAGCAAGAACAGAGTGGAAGAAAACTAAGTGTAAAGATAGAGGATGTAACCAATCAGAAGTCGTATGTCTTGTTGAAATCCCTGCAAAATATAAAACCGTAATGAAGAGAGTTGTTGCTAAACCTGTAACTACTAGAAAAGTAACTACACCAGCAAAATACAAGACTGTTAAGATACAAAAACTTATCAGCCCTGCAACAACCAAAACCGTTGTAATTCCTGCGACTTATAAACAAGTTCCAAAAAGAGTTGTTGATAAACCTGCAAGTTCAAAAGTAATTACTACACCACCAATATATAAAACAATAAAAACTAAAGTACTAATTTCACCAGCAAAAACAATCAAAAATATTATTCCTGCTACATATAAAACTGTAACTAAAAAGAAAAAAGTTGCAGATGGTTATGCTAAATGGGTTCCAATTGTTTGTAAATCAAGCATGACTACTACAACTATAAGAAAAGTACAAGAGGCACTAAAAAATGAAGGTTTTTATAAGGGTCCTATTGATAGTGTATGGGGTGCATCATCACGAGAAGCAACTAGAGCTTACCAGAAGGCAAAAGGTCTACCAATAGCAGGTCTTTCTGTGGCTACAATGCAATCACTAGGGATATACTAATAGCCATATAAGTACCATTAGATAGAAGAGATTTTTCTCTTCTATCTAACAAATAACAAAAAAGAATAATATACTTTCCTATAGAATATTTTGCAATATTATTTTTTATTTTAAGCAAAAAATGAGGAAAATAGATTTATAATTGCTTATGCGTTAATTTTTTGCATTATAAATACATAGGAGAATGTTATGACAATAAAAGATTCACTTAGATTATCACTAGTTGCTACGGCAATCATGGTAACAGCGAATGCCTCATCAGCGATTGATGGAGATGATCTTCCACCAGCGAAGCCTGGACAATGTTTCACAAAAGCTTTTTTCCCTGCTAAGTATACAACTACTACAGAGAGAGTATTGGCTTCTGAACCTAGTGAAAAAGTAATCACTATACCTGCCAAATATGGTTACACTACAGAGAAAATTAAAGTTTCTGATGGAACAGAGAGAGTTATTACTACACCTGCTACATACAAAACTGTTTACAGTAAAGTAATGTCTAAACCTGCTCAACAGACTTGGAGAACATCTCTTAACAATAGTGCACCTGAAGCTTCTCATACTTGTGTACAATCAGCAGAACAAGCAGGAATGAATGTTTCTGGTGCAAGACCAGGTACATGTTTTTATGAACACTATAAACCTGAAAAATATCAAACAACTACATCTAAAATATTAGCTTCTGAAGCATCTGAAAAAGTGATTGCTGTTCCTGCTAGATACAGAACTGTAACTAAAAAAATTCTTGTATCAAATGGAACAGAGAGACTTGTTAAAACACCTGCTCAATACAAAACAGTAAGACAAAAAGTTCAAATTGCTCCTGCAAGAACAGAGTGGAAAAAAACTAAGTGTCAAGATAGAGGTTGTAACCAATCAGAAGTTGTATGTTTGATAGAGATTCCTGCTACATATAAGACTGTAACTAAGCAAGTAGTAGCAAGACCTGCTAGTACTAGAAAAGTGACAACACCTCCTGTATATAAAACTGTACAAATTCAAGAGTTAGTAGAACCAGCAAGTACAAGAACTGTGCCAATCCCTGCAACATACAAAACTGTAACTAGTAGAAAAAAAGTACAAAATGGCGAATATTTTTGGACTGATGCAGGTAGTAAAAATGCAAGAACTAGAGCAACAAATCAATGTAACAAAATTTGTCTAACAGCAACACCTGCTAAGTATAACAAAGTATCAAAAAGAGTCGTTGCAAAACCTGCTACTACTAGAAAAGTAAAAACACCTGCTAAGTATACAACTGTAAAAATCAAAAAAATTATACAACCTGCTAGTGAGAAGAGAATAGCAATTCCTGCAACATATAAAACTATAACTAAAAAGAGAAAAGTTGCAGATGGTTATGCTAAATGGGTTCCAATTGTTTGTAAATCAAGTATGACAGCTACAACAATTAGAAAAGTTCAAGAGGCTCTTAAAAGAGAAGGATTCTATCATGGTCCGATTGATAGTATATGGGGTGCATCATCAAGAGCAGCAACCAGAGCTTATCAAAAAGCAAAAGGTCTACCAGTTGCAGGTCTATCTGTAGCTACAATGCAATCTTTAGGTATCTATTAATAGATAATTTTTATCCCTTAGAAGAGTTTTTTCCCTCTTCTAAGCTCTCTTTTCAACTTATTTTAAACTTCAACTCAATATACTTAACAAAATTTTTTTAGACTTATGTCAGTCTAATATAAAAAGGATTAATAATGGCTCTTTATGATAGAGACTATTCGAACAATGTAAAACCCTCTATAGGTGGCTATGCTAGGCACTCTGAGATAGCAAATATAGATTTGGTAAAAAAGACTTATCAATACTTTGCTGCTTCTCTTCTAGCAGGTGCTTTTGGTGCTTATGCAGGAGTTAATGTTATTGGTGTACAGACACTAATGGAACTTAGATGGATGATATTTATCCCATGGATGCTATTTGGTATGTTTGGAATACCTATGCTTCAAAAAAATCAATCAATTGCTACTATTGGGCTTTTTGTCTTTACATTTGTTGGTGGATTAGTTTTGACTCCACTTATTGGTATGGTTATGGCAAAAGGTGGTGGAGCTGTTGTTGGTAATGCTTTTCTCCTTGCATCTGTGATGTTTGGTGGATTGAGTCTATTTGCTATCAACAGTGAAACAGATTTTACCTCTTTTGGAAAACCATTGATGATTGCTTTTGGAATAGTATTTATTGGTTCTATTGCCAATATTATCTTTTTCCATAGTCCAATTATCTCTGTACTTATATCAGGTGCTGTGCTTATGATTTCAGCATTCTTTGTATTGATGGATACACAAAATATTATAGAGGGGGCTTATGAGACACCAACTATGGGTGCATTAGCACTATTTTTGAACTTCTTTAATATGTTCCAATCACTTCTAGTTCTACTAGGAATTATGGATGACTAAAGAGTTGGTGGGCTAAAAGTACCACCCTACAGAGAGGTCGGTTCTACCGACCCTATGACAAATAAAACCTCAAACTCCAAATAATCTAATGGATAACTCCGTATCAGCTCTTTTATCTGAGAATAACTCAATAACTTATCTCCCCCACTTACACCTGATTTTTTAATATACTTAAACATATCATAAACTTTGTCAAAAGATAGACGATACTCAACTATCTCAAAAGAGCAATTATAATATCTATTAAGAGTCTCTTTGATAATCTCTTGTGAATATATAGGAGATTTAATTCCTGCTACTCTATGGAGTGTAGAGAAGGTATTGGATGTAAAAAAAGAGAGATAAAAATCTCTCGATAACTTAGAAATCTCCTTTATAGTCATATCTAAATCTCTACTCCACTGTAGTGCAGAGGAGGATACTACAAAATCATATCTATTCAATAGGTCAAAACTTCTCTTTTTATTAAAATCTAAATGGATTTTTTCTATATTTTTACTAGAGGGATGAATCTCTAACATCTCTATAGAGAAATCAACTACAGTAAATTTATCAAAAGATATTCCTCTCTCAACTATATTTTTATATATCAAACCACTTCCACAACCTATATCTATTATGCTATTGTAGTCTCTCCTCTCTATCATAGATACAAGCTTCTTTGCAACCTCTGACTGTATAATATTATATGTATCATATTGCTTAGCAAAACGGGAAAACTCTTGAACTATATTCATATATCTCTATTTATCTCTATTTTAATCATAATTGGGTATAATCGCCGAAATTATACCCTATTTGGAGTAAAGAATGATTTCAACCCTATTAGTTATTCAGATTGTTTTAGCAATTGCTATTATTATTGCTGTTCTGTTACAGAAAAGTTCTAGCATGGGACTTGGTGCATACAGTGGAAGCAATGAGTCCATGTTTGGAGCAAAAGGTCCTGCTAGTTTTTTAGCAAAAGCTACTTTTGGATTGGCACTGGCTTTTGTTATTAATACACTGACAATGGGATACCTATATAACCAAGACAAGAACCAATCTGTAGCAGATACTATATCTACTACGACAGTTGTACCTACAACTGTAGAGAAAAAAATAGATACACCTGCTGTGCCTCCAACAATAGATACCAACAACTCTACAAAATAGATAACCATACAGGAGCTTTCTCCTGCATAGTTATTATTCTATCACTTTCAAGCAAAAAAAGGGTAAAATTCCATAATTAAAATAAGAGGAAGATTATCATGTTAAATGAAATATATGACCATACAAAAGAGCAAATGTCAAAAAGTATTGATGCACTAAGAAGAGACTTCTCTACACTTAGAACAGGTAAGGTAACAACACATGTCGTAGACCATATCAAAGTGGACTACTATGGAACACCTACAGCACTAAATCAAGTGGGAAATGTTATTGCCCTAGATGCTACAACCATCTCGATAACACCTTGGGAAAAGAGTATGTTAAGCACTATAGAAAAGGCTATCCAAAAGGCGGATATTGGTGTAAATCCTAATAATGATGGTGATTTTATAAAACTATTTTTTCCACCTATGACAACAGACCAGAGACAACAGATTGTAAAACAGGCAAAAGCAATGTCTGAAAAAGCAAAAATTGCTGTTAGAAATGTCAGAAAAGATGCAAATAATGATATAAAAGATTATGAAAAAGAGAAAGAAATATCAGAAGATGAATCAAGAAGAGGACAAAGTGAAATCCAAAAAATAACAGATAAGCATGTCGCAGAGATTGACTCTATATTAGCTACTAAAGAAGCTGATATACTCAAGGTATAGTAGAATGGATGTAGAGGGAATATATAAAGAGGCAGAAGCTCTACTGGAGGGTCACTTCATACTCTCAAGTGGAAACCACTCAAATCGTTATCTCCAAAGTGCAAAAGTACTAGAATACCCAAAAAGAGCAACTCTTCTAGCAACAGCTCTAGCAGATATGATAAGAGATAGTGGAATCGAAGTGGAGACTGTTTGCGCCCCTGCTCTAGGTGGGATATTGGCAGGGTATGAACTCGCAAGAGCATTAGGAACTCGCTCTATTTTTGTAGAAAGAAAAGAGGGTTCTATGGAGCTTCGCCGTGGATTTGAGGTAAAAAAGGGTGAAAAGATAGTAATCTGTGAAGATATTATTACTACTGGTGGCTCTGCAATGGAGGCTGCTAAAATCATTGAAGAGCTTGGAGCAGAGGTAGTTGCTTTTGCATCACTCGCAAATAGAGGATTTTGTAGACGAGAGGGAACTGATACTACACCAAAACCAGAGTGTAAACTACCAACAGATAAACCTCTCTTTGCCTTAGATGACTTCAGTTTTGAAATGTTCACTCCAGATGTGTGTCCTCTATGCAAGGAGGGTAGTCAAGCGATTAAACCAGGGAGTAGAAGCAACTGAATTTAACAAATATTTGGTATACTATGAGAATCTAATTATAAAGGATTCTCCAATGAAAAAATATTTAAGACCAATTATAGCCTCCTCAGTATCACTACTGATGTTATCTGCTTGTGTTCAAACTACAGGGGGAGCAAATCCAAATATCCAACAAAACGGTGGTATAAACAACACTGCTACAGGTGCTATTGTAGGTGGATTACTAGGAGCTATTGTAGGTGGTGCAACATCGGGTAAACACCACAGAGGGAGACGAACTGGTACAGCAGCCGTTGCTGGTGCGGCTATCGGTGCAGCAGTAGGTTATAGCCTAGACCAACAGGCAAAAGAGGTTGCTCAAGTACTAAACACTAGTGTCAATAATAATCCAAGAGCAGAACAAGATGTCAATCAAGATTTGATTGTATCTAATACTGATAAATATGTAAAAATTATGTTTAGAGACAAAATGATGTTTCCTACAAACTCTGCTATTCCTACCCCATCAGCACAGAGAAAAATAAATCAACTAACACCTGTACTCAGAAAATATCCTAATACATTAATTCAAACTGTTGGACATACAGATAATAGAGGCTCTTTTCAATACAATCAAAAATTATCTGAAAATAGAGCAGCATCTGTAGGAAATAGTATCAAAAATAGTGGAATACCAAATATTATATACTCAAAAGGTTGCTCTTTTTCAAAACCTATAGCACCAAATACAAATTCTGTAAACTGGGCTTTGAATAGACGTGTAGAAGTGTATCTATATCCTAACGAAGCAATGGCGATAGACCCTTGTAGAAATTAATTTTTTAACATATACAAAAAACTTACCAAAAATTAATACAAATCCCCTAGCTTTAGCTATGGGAAATATTTTAAAACAAGAGTTAAAATCTATATAAACCATAAATAAATTATGTACCCCCTAAAAACCAAGGGATAATAATTAATTATTGCTTTTGGAAAAGCTCAAAAAAATTTTTGAGTGGATAATTAATTATTGTCCCTGCTTTTCTAGGGTATGCACAACAAAACACAACATAAAAAATTCAAAAATATTAATTATTTTCTAAGGAAGTTTGGTATAAAATGGCAGAATTATAACAGAAGATAAGCAAAGTAGAGTCCAAAAGCGTCTAAACCAACAACTCTACTTCTAACCTAGGGTGATAGAATTTTATCAGCCTATTGGTTAAGATAGCCTTTAATGACTGTGGTTTATCTCCTGTTTTCAAGAGATGTTGGTAGTGGACTCTTGAAAATTCAGATTTTCAAGGATAAAACTATGTCAGTCGCACCAAAAAGAACAATAACTCTAGTAAAAGACCTTCTATTTCAGGAAAAATATCATCTATCACATACCCAAACTGATTTAATGGCTTATTTGGTCAATTTGACCTATTGGTCTATATCTGTAGATGACTATTCCGTAATAACAACAAGCAAAGTTATGAGCGATTTACCTAAAATGGGGCTAAAAACCTTCGAAGCATCACTAAAAGCACTCAAAGGTTTGGGGCTTATAGAGTGTAAAATAGTAGAGGTAAAACAGTGAAGAGGAAAACCAAAAGTAAGAGGTCTAAAATTAACCGAAAAGGGCAAAGAGTACAACAGACATATAATCCTCCCAACCCAAGATAAGAAGATTAGAGAGCTAGAGAAAAAGACCAAAGAGCTAGAGAGAGAGAACCAAAAGCTAAAAGAGAGTATCGATAATCTAACTATCAAATTAGAGGAGAAAAATAGCGAAGAGACCCAAGAGACAATATCCCAACCAAAACCAAAACTCCCCCCAAAAGATAAAGTAGACGATTTTATACAACAAACCACAAAACAGTTTGGAGCAAATGGAAAACCCCTCTGTAATCTAGCCCCAAAATACAACAAAGAGAGTACATTTTATATCAATACCTATAATCGCCTCTCTGTAATAACCCCATTAAACGACCATATCCAAGTATCAAACCCTGAATATATCAACTATTTTTGGCAATGGCTCTATCTAAACTCTCACAGAATAGGAGACAAAATCGACTTCTCTATAACACCAACTATTAAACAGCTAAAAGATAGATTTGTCAATAGAACTATCAAAATCAAAGAGGAGAAATGTACCATTGTAGAGTTCGCCAAAAAAGAGAACGGAGTAATGATAAAAATTAGAAAAGAAAATGGAAAAAAGGGGTTTATAATAGACTCTGTAACCCAAAAAAGCAAGGTTTTTGAGTTTGGTAATTGTCAAAAGGTTATCTTGGAGCTTTTGGAGTAAGTTTACTATTTAGGATAGAGGAAATCAAGATAATAGACTAAAGTAACTTAAATATTCTATTTTTTCATTAGAGAATGTGGCTTAAGATAAATTATAAAGAAGCTAAAATCAAACTATAATTAAAAATATCAGGATATGATATTAAATTAAAAAAAGGTTATTGGAAGAAAATATGAAAAGAAAAAAAAATAATAATTTCTACTCCAAAAATCACACCTCTCTAATCAAACAATATGACTCTATCTGCTCACCTCTAAAACCTCTATTTGATAAATATATCCAACCAAACTACAAAGTATTAGATATAGGTTTTGGAAGTGGCAGAGACTTAAAATACATTAAAAATCTTGGTGCTAGTTGTTATGGAGTAGATAACTGCAAGAGGTTTGTAGATGCTCTGAAAGAGGATAACTATTTTAGAGATAGAGTTTTTTTAGGTAGCCTACCTTATCTAAAATTGGATATTGATAAATTTGATACTATTACAATAGTAGCTGTTTTAATGCACCTAAGCCTAGAGGAGATAGCTCTATCTATCCAAAATCTAAAAAAATATCTAGTTGATAATGGATTAATCATAGTTAGCTACTCCATAACTCCAAGAGAGAGTGATGAACGGTTTTTTGAGGATTTAAGAGGTAGAATTGTAGAGGAGATATTTTTAAATTGTGGGTTTGAGTTGGTTGAAGAGAATAAAAGTTTGGACTCTTTGGGGAGGGGGATTGAGTGGAGGAGTGGGGTTTATAAAATTTTGAGATAATCATAAACAGACTTAGTATTCATGAAGTATAAAATAAATATACAAACCATAAAAAGGAATTTTATTGTGGGCTTCTTAAATATATAGGATAGTCTACAAAAAAGCTAAAATCAAACTATAATTAAAAATATCAAGATATGATATTAAATTAAAAAGAAAAAAGGTTTTTGGGGAATGAAAGCAAGTCAAGCAAAGCTAAGTAAATTAATAGGTCATTCAGAAAAACAGTTTATTGTACCTATTTATCAAAGAAGTTACAAATGGACAAAAAAACATATAGACAGATATATTAGTGATTTGGAAGAGATAAACTTAGATGTTTCTGACCAAACTCATTTTTTGAATTCTATAGTTTATTCAAAAGTAAATGATAATCAATTAGCTTCTTCTGTAGGAAATAGACTTGAAAAATATCATATTATTGATGGACAACAAGAATATGACACTCCTCAAAAAATATTTCCAAGTCTAAATTTAACAAGAAAATCATTAAATAATAATTAATAAATAGGATATTCCATGGCACAAAAAGATTGGATAGAAATAATTGAAAAATTTAACACTAAAGATAAAGAGTTTATTTCAAATTTTTTAAACTCAAAAGATAGCTTTTGCCCAAGTGAAAATTATCTAAATATTTTTAATAAAGAAAACCCCTATAATAATTTTAACTCTGAAAATCTGAAAAAGCCAAAACCTGCAAATTGGATACCAATCTATAAAAAAGAGGATTTATCAAATTTTTTACTTAAAAATAACTTAATGCCTATTCGCTCAGGAGCAGGAGAATTTTTCTTTTACAAGGGTAATATATTTTTTGATTTAACAAAAATAAAGTTTAAAACTATTAACTCCAATCAAATTAAACCTATAGAAGAGTTTGTACCTCTCTCATTAAAGGTTGATTTTCAAAGAAATGAGAATGCTTTTTTGAACAAAGCTTTGGCTCTTGGAATTATTAACCATTTTGTAGATAGAGATGATTTAAAAGTCTTAAATAAAGAGATTCATAACAAAAATGGTACAAGATTATTTTATGGGCAGTTTGGAAAGATTAAAACTTCTTTTGATTTGATTTTTAGAACTACTAAGAGTTGTAAAATAATTAATAGTGGATTTCAATTTGAGATAGACTTAGTTTTAGAAAATGAAGATGAGATATTCATTTTTGAAGCAAAAAGTAGTAATCAATTTACAAAAAATTTTTCACTTCTACAGCTCTATTATCCTTTGATATATTTGCAATTTATCACGACCTATAGAAAGAAAATTCGGACTATATTTATTGATATTACAACGCAAGATAATCAAGAGGTTTATAGATTAGTTGAGATTGATTTTAAGCGAAATAATATAGATGATTTTAAAGTTTTGAAAAAGTATAAGTATGAGATAAAGTCAAAAGCTAGGTATCTTTTGAAAGAGATAATAGATGAGGTAGAGTTTGAAAATAAGAGTTCAAATTGATTCTATCTTAAATAGTTCAGCAACTGATAGAGAGTGTTTT
>CAZSHP010000072.1:0-10719 GCA_964606545.1 uncultured Sulfurovum sp.
AGTACAAGGGGATTGATATTGAAGTGGTTAGTTTGGATAGGTTTTTGTTGAGGATATAGTAGTTATACCACTCCTTTGATTCATGAGATAGATATTTTTCCTAATCCCTAAACTCCATCAAAAAAAAGATAAAACTTGCTATAATTTCGCCTAAAAAAAAGGATAACTTATGGCAACAGTATTATTACCACTAGCTAGAGGATTTGAAGAGGTAGAGGCAGTATCACTTATAGATGTACTTCGTAGAGGTGGTGTAGAGGTTCGTGTAGCATATATGGATGGTGAGTTAGATACCAATTTGGTACTTGGAGCAAATGGGATAACCGTACAAGCAGATACATCCATCAAAAATGTAATAGCTGAGGATTTTGATATGATTTTGCTCCCAGGTGGTTGGGATGGTACTTATATTTTGGCTGAAAATCAAAAAGTACAATCTCTTATCAAGGAGTTCAAAGCCAAAGAGAAAGTGGTAGGTGCAATGTGTGCTGCTCCTTATGCACTAAAACAAGCAGGGGTTTTGGGGAGTGATTATACTTGCTATCCTGCAGCCAAAGATGAGATAGACCATGATGGATATAGAGAAGATAGACAGGTCATAACTGATGGAAATATTATGACATCAAGAGGGCCGGGGACTGCTCTCTGTTTTGGTTTAGCTATATTGAAACGACTCGTAGGAGAGGAGAGCTATCAAGCTGTCAAGGATGGTATGCTTTTGGATTTTTGCGAATAAAATAATTTTATTTACCATCTATAAACCTTTTTGATATATAATGTTGTATACCGTTGGAGGATATTATAGATGAAAAAAATATTTTACCTTATTCTATTAGCTATAACTATAAATGCTCAAACTTATACGGAGCAGTGGGCAGAGATTGAGAAATTAGATAATAGTAGTTTACCCAAGAGTGCTTTGGATAAGGTAGAGATAGTCTATCAAAAAGCAAAAAGAGATGGAGATGAGAATCAACTTATAAAATCTCTAATCTATAAGAATAGATATATCTCCACTCTAAAAGAGAGTGGAGTAATTGAGGCTATCAAAAATGTAGAGCAAGAGATAAAATCAACTCAAAAGAGAACTACAAAATTAATTTTAAAATCTATCCTGGCAGAGATGTACAACCACTATCTCGGCAGACACCTATATCAAATCAGAAAAATATATAATGACAGAGGTGATACTATTGAGGGGTGGAGTACCAAAACCATAGTTGATAAAATCTCTAAACTATATTTTGAATCTTTGGGAGAGAAGGGAAAATATATAAATATAGAAAAATATAAAAATATCCTAAGCGAAGAGGAGAATAGTGAGGGGTTAAGACCTACATTATATGATTTTTTGGCATTTAGAGCATTAAGATATTTTAATAACAGTAGAAGCTACCTCACAGAACCAAATTATGATTTTTATATCAAAGAGCAAGAGGCGTTTGGTAGTATACAGACATTCATCGACCATAAATTTCGAACCCCAAATCCAAACTCATCAAAATACAAAGCTCTCTTGATATATCAAAAGCTTCTAAAATTTCATAAATCCAGAAGAGATGCAAAAGCATTACAACATATAAACTTTGAGAGAATAAATTTTATCTATAAAAACTTTGTAGGTGACTCCAAAGATAGCTACTATATTAATGCTCTAAACTCCCTAGAGTCACAACAGATGTATAGTGAAGCACTCTACTATCTCGCACTATACTACTATAACAAAAATAACTATACCAAAGCTATAGGTTACGCGAAAAGAGGTGTAGAGAGTGGAGATAAATTTCTATCCAATAGATGTCTCAATATCAAAAAGGATATTGAGATGCAATCTATAGGGGTAACTATGGAGAAGGTCAACCTACCAGATAAGAATATCCTAGCAAAAATCTCATATCGCAATATAGATAGAGTCTTTATAAGAGTAGTAGAGACAAAAGATAGAGATGTTGAGAAGTTGGATAGTATTGATTTTAATGAGAGAGATGAGTATATTAGAGGATTAGAGAGTATCAATGATTTTAATCTCTCTCTACCTCCAACAGATGACTACAAGGAGCATCAGAGTGAAATATCCCTAGGGAGCTATGGTTATGGTCACTATATCTTCTTGGTCTCAAAAGATAACAACTTTAGTAAATTTGTCAAAGGCTTCTCTGCTATCTCAAAAATAGCATATTTTCATAAAAACTCTAAATTGATGATAGTAAATAGAGAGAGTGGAGAGCCACTAGAGGGTGTAGAGGCGAAACTCTATCTATCCAAATATAATAGAAAAACCCAAAAGAGACAGAGAGAGTTTATCAGTACAAAAACAAGTAACAAAGATGGGATTATCTCTCTTCCAAAAATGGGATATGAGTATGCAATTCATCTAAAATATGGTGAGGACTCATTGAATTTTGCAAGAGGTTCAGCTTATGACCAAGAGGAGAATCAAGAGTATAAAAAAAGAAAAACTCTATATATTTTTACTGATAGAGCAATATATAGACCTACACAGAGTATATATTTCAAAGCTTTGGCAATAGAGAGAGATAAAAAAAACGAACCCAAAATTCTAACTAACAAAAAGATAAAAATAACTCTATATGGTGCAAATAGAGAGAAGATAGAGACAAAGAGACTTACAACCAATGAGTTTGGAACAATCAATGGCTTTTTTACTCTCCCAAAGAGAATGAGAATGGGGTCTTTGCAAATATCTTCTGATATTGGTGGATTTAAAAATATTCGTGTAGAGGAGTACAAGAGACCAAAATTTGAGATTCTATTTGATAAACTAGATAGCTATAGATTGGGAGACTCTATAACCCTAAAAGGTAGAGCCAAAGCCTATACAGGGGATAACTTGAGTGGGGCTAATGTGAAATATACTATTAGAAGAGTAGTCTCTTTTCCTTGGTGTGAGAGAGATGTATACTACAGCCCATATAGAGAGAGTAAAATAGTATCAAGAGGAGAGAGCAGAACAGATAAAAATGGTCAGTTTAAAATAGATTTTGATACTCTAGTAGGTGATGAGATTTCTGCTGATAAAAAGCCTAACTTTAGCTATACCGTATCTGTTGATATAACAGACTCAACAGGTGAGACAAAATCCAATAGCAAAACCATAAATTTAGGATTTGTAACTGTTAATGTCTCAATGATAATAGATAATGAGATTAATGTAGACTCCAACCAAACTCTAAAATTGGAGACCACCAATCTCGATGGTAAATTTGAAGCACTAAAAGGTAAAATCGTTATAGAGAGGCTCAAAACTCCCAATAGAGTCTATAGAGAGAGATACTGGAGTAGCCAAGATATTGACAAACCTATTTATAGTAAAGAAGAGTTTCAGAGACTCTTTGGAGACTATAGACCTCTAGGAGAGACAAAAGAGAGAAGAGAGCTAATATCAACTATACAGTTTAATACCAAAAAATCAAAAGAGATAGCTCTAGGCAGACTAGCACAAGGAGAGTATATACTAACACTATATACAAAAGATAGATATGGAACAGAGGTTCAAAAGAGCAAAAATATAACCCTATATGACCTAAATGCTCCAGCACCTCCATATCCAACACAACTATGGGATAGAACAGATAAAAAGAGCTATAAAGTTGGTTCAAATGCCTCAATATATATCAAAAGTTCAACTCCTAATAGTTTTGTCTATTTGATAATAGAGAGAGATAGAAAAATAGTTGAAAAAAAATGGATAAGGATTTCTAACCTAACCAAAGAGATAATAAAAATAGGCAAAAAAGATAGAGGCAACATCTTCTACTATCTCACAATGGTCAAAAATAGCCGAGAGTATAGTAGTGAGGGTACTATCAAAGTACCTTGGGAGAAAAAGTTAAAAGTTGAGTATAGAAGTTTTAGAGATAGATTAGAACCAAATCAACAGGAGCAGTGGAGCATAAAAATATCAGGAGAGGATAGAGAAAAAGTAGTAGCAGAGATGGTTGCTACTATGTATGATGCTTCACTAGATGAGTTTGTAAAACAGAATTACAATATTAGAAATCTATTTCCCAAAAAATACAATAACTACCAAAATCAGTGGAGAGCTAGAACATTTTCTATGCTCTATAAGGTTGTAAATTGGGAAGAGAGTATAGAGAGTCTACCAAAGAGAGTCTTCCCTCGTCTAAATATATTCAATAGCTATACTAGATACAACTCCTACTCCAACCCATATCATCCTCCTGCAGAGGCTTTTGCAATGGCTCGACCTATGCCTACTCCTACTCGTCGTACTAGCTCACCTCAACCCGATATAGTCTATGAGAGTGCTAGTTATGGTAGTGTTTTTGAGGATGAGTTAGACGAAGGGGGAATGGGTGGAGATATTGGAGGAGTGGCTACATTTGAAGAGCCAAATCCAAAACCAACCATTAGAAAAAATCTAAAAGAGACGATGTTTTTCAAACCAAACCTAAGAACAGACAAAGATGGAAATATTATCATAAATTTTAAAACTAATGAAGCTCTAACTCGTTGGAGATTTTTGGCTTTTATACATACAAAAGAGCTAGAGACAGCTATCACTCAAAAAGAGATAATCACCCAAAAAGAGCTAATGGTTGTAACAAATCTACCTAGATTTTTTAGAGAAGGAGACATCATAACACTATCTGCAAAAGTGGTAAATATGAGTCCAAAAGATTTGAATGGAACTTGTCAACTACTTCTTGTAGACCCTAAAAATAACTTTAATATCTATGGAGACCACAATTTTAGTAAAAAAATCTCACTAAAAAAAGGAGCATCCACCACTATATCTTTTAAAATTAGAATCCCACAAGTTGACTCGGTCTCTACTATCAAACATACCATCATTGCAAAGACAGATTTGTACTCAGATGCTGAACAGATAATAAAACCAATTCTATCAAATAGAGAGTTTATCACCGAGAGCAAAGCAGTATCTATCAAAGGCAAAGAGACAAAATCCTTTAGCCTAGAGTCTCTAAAAAATAGCAACTCAAAGAGTCTAAAAAACCATAAACTAACACTAGAGTTCACCTCTAACCCTATCTGGTATGCAATAAAATCACTACCATATCTAATGGAGTATCCTCATGAGTGTAATGAACAGCTATTTAATCGATATTTCGCTAACGCCCTAGCCTCCAAAATAGCAAACTCTACACCAAAAATCAAAAAGATATTTGAGTCTTGGAGAGACAAAGGTCAACTAAAATCACCCCTAACAACAGACCAAGAGCTAAAATCTATACTACTAGAAGAGACCCCATGGGTACTAGATGCACAGAGCCAAGAGGAGCAACAGAGGAGTTTAGCCATACTATTTGATTTACATAGATTGGCAAAAGAGAGTGAAACTACTCTATCAAAACTCTCAGAGAGACAAAATAGCGATGGTGGGTGGGCTTGGTTTAGTGGTGGTCAATCAAATTGGTACATCACCCAATATATAGTAGAGAGATTTGGAAAACTAAAAGAGTTAGGAGTTACTAGTAGTAATGATAACTCTATAAAAAGAGCTATATCATTTATAGATAGAAAAGTTGTAGGCAACTATAAACGATTAAAAAAGGCTGTAGAAAAAGGGAATATGAGCTTTGATAACAATAGATATATAAACTCCATAACTATACACTATCTATATGCTAGAAGTTTTTTTGAATTTGATATGAATAGAGAGACCCAAGAGGCATACAACTATAATCTATCTCAAGCAGAGAAATATTGGACAAAACAAGGTATCTATGAGCAGGGATTAATCGCATTGGCACTATATAAAAATGGAAAAATCAAAAGTGCAAAAGCGATAGTCAAGTCACTAAAAGAGAGAGCATTGATAGATGATGAGTTGGGGATGTATTTTAGATACCCAAATGATTTTCTCTGGAACAAAATGCCTATAGAGACTCACGCTTTGATGATAGATGTTTTTAATACTATTGCAAAGGACAATAGCTCTGTAGAACAGCTCAAAGTTTGGTTACTAAAAAATAGAGAGACAAATAGTTGGCACACAACAAAAGCTACAGCATCTGCTATATCAGCTCTATTAACAGATGACTATTGGTTAGCTAATGAGAAGGTAGTAGATATAAGTTTTAATACAAAGATAGACTATCAACCAATACTATCCAAGGCTAAAGCATCAGCCCAAAAGGGCAGTGGCTATTTCAAAGTTAGTTTTGATAAATTTGATAGAGATATGGCAAGAGTCAAAGTCAAAAATCCAAACTCAAATATAGCATGGGGGAGTCTACATTGGCAATATTTTGAAAATTTAGATAAGATAAAAAATTTCAAAGAGTCTCCATTGAAATTAGATAAGAGACTCTATTTAATCAGAGGTGATAGATATATACCAATAGATAATCAAACTATACTCAAAGTAGGAGATAGAGTAAAAGTACAACTAAGAGTTAATACCGATAGAGATATGGAGTATATTATGCTAAAAGATAGTAGAGCATCTACATTTGAGCCAACTAATATCCTAAGTCAATATAGGTGGCAAAATGGCTTGGGATATTATCAAAGTACAAAAGATAATGCTACATACTTTTTTATAGATAGGTTAAAAAGAGGGGTTTATACCTTTAAGTATACTCTATTTGTCACCCATAGAGGTAGTTTTTCAAATGGTATCGCAACTATAGAGAGTATGTATGCTCCAGAGTTTAAAAGTCATAGCAGAGGAGAACAAATCAATGTTAAATAATATTTTGATGATTATTATTACAGTAGCATTTTTATGGGTAGGGAATATTCTCTACTGGTCTTTTCAAGAGGATAGTTGCATCTCTAACTGTGGGGAGTGGAATCACAATACTCACACTTGTAGACCTTATGAGTGTAAAACGACTAGTCAGTGAATTAAATCAAAAACTGAACGCTCATTCAATTATCTCTAATCACTATTTCCCTAAAATATCAAAAGATTACAAAAAGGGAAAAAATGTATTTCGTTTTTCAAATAGAGTTCAATTCCAACAAAACCTATATCTCATCGCTCATAAAAGCTTATGCCAAAGCCAAAGAGATTGAGATTGAGGTGTTACAAAACAGTGAACAGATTGCAATTATTGCTAAAAAGGATGATAGAAAACTAGAGCAGTTTTTATTAGGATTAGAGGAGATTTTACCTGCTTCTATATATCTTGGTAGAAGTAGACACTCTTTTATGCAAAAGAGACCAACTCTAACCACAGCCCAATCAGATGAAATCCCACATAATATTGCTCTATGCCCTACTTGTCAAAAAGAGATGTTTGATGTCAGTAGCCCTAGATACTACTACCCTTTTACCTCATGTAACCACTGTGGAGGGCAGTATCCATTTTTGAACAACTATCCATTTGAGAGAAAAAATACAACTATGAGATTTTTGCAACCTTGTAAAAGTTGTCAAAGTGAGTTAGAGAGTAACCCTTTTAGAGAAAACTATCCTCTTATATCATGTATAGAGTGTGGTATTAATGTTAAGATGATAGATAAAAAGAGTGAGCGATATGCTAATGACAAAGGGAGTTACAAAAGACTATTTGAAGTAAGTGCAAAAGCTATAAGCAAAAGAAAAACTGTTTTAATCAAAACGCTAAATGGATATAGAAAGTTCTATAAACCTACCAAAGAGTCCCAAAATAACATCTTGATGATAACCTCTGCCAATGCTCTAAACCGACATCTAATGATGGTAACCCAAGAGTTTAACTCCTTGCTTAGTATTGAGAGACCAATTTTAAGAGTTTCTACCAAAAGTGATGAGTTAAAAGAGCTATTTGGTTCAAGCACACTTGTTAAATATCCTGATGAGGGGACAAGTATTCTTTTGGCACGAGAGTTGCTTAATTTAGGGTTGGAGTATATTGTTTATAAGGAGTGTGATAGTCAAACCCAAGCCGATTTTGTGGTAGATTTTGATATTCCTATTAGTCCTCAAAAAGATACCAAACTCTTTATAAATCAAGATACAAAGTTTTTTATTAATGGAGAGAGGGGTATATTTCCACTCTCTACAGATAGAGGAGTTATAGATAGTAGTTCCAATAATAAATCCGTTGAAGAGTGGAGAGTCTCTATGCTCTCGGTTTTGGCAGAGCATAATCATATAAGCAGAAAAGCTATAGGTGTTCATTTTAATGAGTCACTCTATTTTCTATATTATAATGGCAAAGAGGTAATAAATGTTGTACCACCAAATCCATTTGAGGCTGATAGTATGTTTGAAGAGATTGCCAAGCTAAGAGAGGGTTCAGATAGATTGGTAGCCAATTACAAAAAACATTTCCAAAAAATCACCAAACGATTAGAATCCTGTAGGTCGGGTTGCCCCCAACCCGACAACAACAAAGATGACCTATTCACCATCACAGCCATAATGTTAGAGCTAGAAGACGAAAGCTTTGAGGGAATATCAGCCAAAGCACTAGAGTTTATGGGCAAAGGTGGTATACAGATAGATACCCATGTCAATAATAATAGATTTGATAATTATGCCTTTTTGGCTAGTGTTATGAGCTATAAAATAGCAGGAGTTGAGAGTAGTCTGATATGTTATAGTATATTTGAATCATTTGGGGATTATATTAGTGAGATAGCAAATCAACTTATGGGTAAAACAGGGGCTAATAGTATAACATTTAGTGGTGAGACCTTTGCAAATCAAGCTCTATTTGCTAGAGTACAGAGACATCTAGGAATGAAGAGATTGCTATTTCCTCAAAATCTGCCAATAGGTAGGGAGTGTGGGGTTTATGGGGAGTTGTTTATATTTTAATGCAAACCCATAAACTAACCATAAAAGGCACAGTCCAAGGCGTAGGCTTTCGCCCCTTTATCTACACCTTAGCTCAAAGACAGAACCTAAAAGGCACAGTAAGCAATGGTTCAAATGGTGTAGAGATTTTTATAAACAGTGAGAATATAGAGCTATTTATAGACTCTATCAAAAAAGAACTCCCACCATTGGCTAGAATTGAGACTATAGATATAGAAGAGATAGAGTTTTTGAATTTTAATGATTTTCAGATTATCAAGACAAAAAAGAGTGGAGAGATTAGAGCAAATATTCCACCTGATATATCTATCTGTGCAGAGTGTGAAGCGGAGCTCTTTAATCCAACCAATAGACGATATTTGCACCCATTTATTACCTGTACTAATTGTGGTGTCAGGTACTCTATTATCCATGATTTGCCCTATGATAGAGTCAATACCTCTATGAGAGATTTCAAAATGTGCAAAGCTTGTGAAGCAGAGTACAATAACCCAATAGATAGACGATACCACGCCCAACCAATAGGATGCCATGATTGTGGAGCAAAATTAAAACTCGTAGGTCGGGATGCCCCCAACCCGACAATAGATAACATCGTAAAATTAATCAAAGAGGGAAATATTCTAGCCATTAAGGGCGTGGGAGGCTATCATTTAGTCTGTGATGCAACCAACCAAAAAGCTATCCAAAAACTTAGGGATAGAAAAAAAAGACCCACAAAACCCTTTGCTATAATGGTTAGAGATATGAAAATGGCTCGTGAATTGGCTCATATCAATAAAAAAGAGGAAGAGCTATTAATTTCAAAAGAACGCCCTGTTGTATTGTTGAATAGTGTCGGGTTGAGGGCAACCCGACCTACGGTTGCACCCAATATTTCACGAATTGGGTTATTTTTGCCTTATACTCCATTGCATCTTCTTATTTTAAAAGAGCTAAATCGACCCCTTATAGCTACAAGTGCAAATATTACAGATGAACCAATAGCCACAACGACCAAAGATATTAAAAAACTCTCAAATATATATGACTATCTAGTTGACCATGATAGAGAGATAGTAAATGGGTGTGATGATAGTGTAGTTATGGTGGTTAAAAATCAAACCATATTTATACGAAGAGCTAGAGGATATACACCTACCTCAATTAAACTACCGTTTAAACTAAAACAAAAAGTTCTAGCAGTTGGAGCAAATCAAAAAAGTACTATTGCTATAGGATTTGATAATCAAGTTATCTTATCGCCACATATTGGAGATTTGGATGGAATTGAATCAGTTAAGTATTTTAAAAAAAATATAGAAAACCTAAATAGAATCTATCGCTTTGAACCTGAAATAGTAGTTCATGACAAACACCCAAACTATGAAAGTACTAAATATGCAAGAGGGTTAAATATAGAAAAGAGAGATATTCAACACCATTACGCTCATATATTGGGGGTTATGGTAGGTCGGGATGCCTCCATCCCGACACTAGGCGTAGCATTCGACGGAACAGGCTATGGAGATGATGGCAATTTATGGGGTGGAGAGTTTTTAATATGTGATTATAGAGGTTATAAAAGAGTAGCACACATCAGATATTTAAAACTTCTAGGGAGTGCAAAAGCGATAAAAGAGCCAAAGAGAGTGGCTCTTAGTCTGCTGTTTGATTTATTTGGGGATGAGGTTCTAACTCTTGATAACCCAACTACTCAAGCTTTTAGCCCAAATGAACTAAAAACACAATATCTCATGTGGAAAAAAGGGCTAAATGCACCACTAAGCTCATCTGTGGGGCGACTATTTGATGCTATTGCCTCTCTTACAGGGGTTTGTCAAGTTATGAGCTTTGAGGGAGAGAGTGGTATGAGGATGGAGGAGTTTTATAATAGTTCTATAAAAGAGCATTATCCATTCACTATAGAAGATAGAGAGATAAATATATTGCCAATGATAAAACATATAACAGAAGAGAGA
>CAZSHP010000073.1:0-10684 GCA_964606545.1 uncultured Sulfurovum sp.
TAGGATTGGCTAGAAGTGGACCAAAATCAGTCATTGCCCCAACCCCCATAAATATAAGAAGAGGAAAGAACTCATTGGCAATACCCATATTGTAGATAACCCCTAGCATCCCATGTTCACCTCCCATATTGGCAAGTGGAATATTGGCTAGAAGTCCACCAAATGCAATGGGAATAAGTAACAGAGGCTCAAAATCCTTGGCAATAGCTAAATAAAACAGAACAAATACAATTATAATCATAATAATTCGTCCAAGAGATGACTCAAACCATGTCATAGGTCTCTCAGCATCATGACCTGCTGGTTCTGCTGTCATCTCTCCATCATTGGTATCAAGAATAGCATTAATTCCTGTAGTTTCCCAAAAACTAGCTACTAATTGAGCAATAGATTTAGGTTTATATGTACTCTCCTCTGAACTCTCCTGTGAAGTAGCACTATCGGCTACTGCTGGTGCAGGATGTCCACTTGCCTGAACCACAGAAGTTGTGGCAAATAGGACAAAGAACAGCGAGATTAAAAACTGTTTAATCTTCATAGGTTAATCCATTGTCGCTAGAAGCTGACCATCTGCAACAGCATCATTAGTATTGACCTCTATAGAGCGAATAGTACCTGCTCTTGTAGCTACAACATCAATCTCCATCTTCATCGCCTCAAGAATCATAATAGTATCACCCTCATTAACACTATCACCTACAGCTTTTGTAATCTTCCAAACATTACCTGGAGTTTGAGATAGAATCTCCTCTGCACCTTTCCCACCTGCTACTGGTGCAGGAGTTGCAGGTGTCGCTACGGCTGGTGCAGTTGATGGAGTTATCTGAATATCTGCATCACCCTCTGCGACTTGAACACTATATTGTTTACCATCTACTACTACTGTATAATTTCCACTCATCTCTTTATCTTCTCCACAATTTTTATTTTCACCTTTTCTTACCATCAAAGGACCTTCACCTTTTAGGAACGCTATACCCTTTTGGTCACATGCTGCTGCAATGAAGATATTCTCTTCTGTTGTTTTAATATTCTCATCTTCGAGAACTTTTGTCCAATATGCAATCGACTTTGTCACCTCTTTGTCTGCTAAATCTAATGGATTTCCAGTTGTAGGCTCTAATTTTAGTTTTTCAGAAGCTAATTTTACTATTTCTGCATCAGGTTCAACTGGTGTCTTACCAAAATAACCAAGTACCATTCTTCCATACCCTGGTGCTATCTGTTTCCAATCCCCAAACATAACATTTGCATAGGCCTGTTGCCAATAGAACTGACTAACAGGTGTTACAGAAGTTCCATATCCACCTCTCTCAACAACCTCTTTCATCGCCAAGATAACCTCATCAAACTTATCAAGATTACCTGAATCTCTCATCATCTGAGTATTAGCTGTCAATGCACCACCTGGCATTGGTGAAAATGGGATAAGAGGTGAAACCTGTGTAGCCTCTGGTGGAATCTGATAATCTGCTAGACACTCTTTTAGTCTCTCTTCATATTTAAGAATTTTAGTAAGTTCTAAATCACCAAGATTATAGTTTGTACCCTTTGTAGCATGAAGCATTGTCAATATATCAGGTTGACTTGTTCCACCACTCACAGGTGAAGCAGCCATATCAATACCATTTGCACCAGCCTCTAAAGCTGCTAAATATGATGCCACTGATACACCTGCTGTCTCATGAGTATGAAGTCTAAGATGAACATCCTCTCCGAGAATTTTTCTAGCCATAGAGATAGTCTCAAAAACTTTGTTTGGATTTGCAGTACCACTTGCATCTTTGAAACATAAGCTATCAAACTCAATTCCAGCATCTAACATATTTCTAAGAGTCTTCTCATAAAAATCAACACCATGAGCCCCTTTACACCCTGGAGGTAAATCCATCATGGTTATAACCGCTTCATGTTGAAGACCATGCTTTTTGATACAAGATGCAGAGTATGCCAAGTTATTAACATCATTTAGTGCATCAAAATTTCTAATAGTAGTCGTTCCATGCTTTTTAAACATCTTTGCATGTAAATCAACTAACTCTCTACTTCCTGTATCTAACATTACTGTATTGATTCCCCTAGATAGAGTCTGAAGGTTTGCATCAGGTCCTACTATCTCACGAAATCTATCCATCATCAAAAAAGCATCCTCTTGAAGATAGAAGTAGAGACTCTGAAATCTAGCTCCTCCTCCAAACTCAAAGTGATTAATTCCTGCATTTTTCGCAGCCTCTACGGCTGGGAAAAAATCATCCATAAGAACACGACCACCAAAGACAGACTGGAATCCATCTCTAAAGGTTGTATCCATCACATCAATATATTTTTTTGCCATCTTATACCTTCATCCTTATGATTTATTTTTCCGAAATTCAGATACTGCGGCAATAATTGCAGCAACTCTCCGACTTTCGTCTTCTGCTGTGTTAGTAGCTACTGGGGTAGCTGGTGCTGGTGGTGCTTCGGGGAAATACTTATTTATCAGATAAGCTTGAAGTTCAACTACTTTTACTAGAATGAAGAGAAATAGAAAAACTACTCCCATTCCAAGTACCATAAACTTCAAACTCTCTGCAAGTAGATTAACATCTTCCATAAAAACCTCTTTACATTTGTAGATTTATTTTATAGAGGTATTTTATGCAATTTTTACTTGAAAAAGCTTAATTTAGCGTCTCTTTCTCTTACGACTATTTTGCCGTGCTACTTTTTGTTCATCTCTATACTCTTCTAGCATACTGTTTACACTCTCTTGGTCATAACCAATTAGAGGAGAATCTGATTTATTGTTCAGTAACAAAAGAGTAACTACTCTCTCTACAAACTCATGATAATCCATATCCTCCATAGTATCTATAAAGCCAACAGCATCTTTGTGAATATCAACCTCTCTAACCATCTCCTCTACTTTATCAAAATCAGCTACACTATTACCATCTCTTCCATCAACACTTATAGTTGCTAGTTTAATATTAGCACCGACCTCTTTTTTTATCCTTTGAAGCTCTTTGAACTCACCTGTTGTTACAAGTGTGATGGCTTTGCCACTCTTACCTGCTCTACCTGTCCTACCTATACGATGAACATAGGATTGTGGGTCAAAAGGGATATGATAGTTAAAGACATGAGTTACCTTTTTTACATCTAATCCTCTTGAGGCAACATCTGTTGCTACCATTATCTGAATCTGATTTCGTCTATATGCCCTAATAACCTCATCTCTCTCCATCTGCTCCAAATCTCCATGAAGCCCTTTGGCGTTGAAGCCTAAGGCTTGTAAGTGTTCAGAAAGTCTATCTACCTCTCTCTTCATACGACAAAAGACTAGACATTTTTTTATCTTCTCTGTCTCCAATAGCTTTACTATCGCCTCATCTCTTTGAGACTCATTTATGACACAGTAGCTCTGCTCTATCTCATTATTAGTAGTACCCTCATCCTCTCCAACAACCGATATAAACTGTGGGTCTGTCAATATCGTATCGGCCAAAGCTTTGATAGGTTCAGGTATAGTAGCTGAGAATAGTAGAGTCTGTCTATTTTGAGGTATATACTCAAAAATCTCTTTTATCTCATCCAAAAAACCCATATCTAGCATCTCATCAGCCTCGTCAAGAACAACTACCTCTGGATTAAAACTATCTATTTTACCCTTTTTATATAGGTCTTTTAGTCTTCCAGGGGTTGCGACAACAACCTGTACACCTTTGTTGATTAGTGCTATCTGTCGTCCATACCCTACTCCACCATATACAGTAATTGTTCTAATCCCTGCAAATCTTCCGAGATGATAAAGCTCATCACTAACTTGAGTTGCTAGTTCTCTTGTTGGAGTAATAACCAATGCTCTCTCTATCTCACCATTAACTATCTTGTTCATTATCGGTAGACCAAATGCAGCGGTCTTACCTGTTCCTGTATGAGCCTGTCCTACTAAATCTTTCCCATCCGATATGATAGAAATCACTATCTCTTGAATTGGGCTTGGTTCTCTAAACCCTGCTACTTTTACACCCTTCAAAATCTCTTTATGAAAATTAAATTCATTAAATGTCAAATTTTTGCCTTGCAAATTCATAGGGTAATCATAAAGGCTACCCCTATATAATTATCAACAGAAGCACTCCAAAAAGTATCCTGTAGATACCAAATGCAACAAAGGTAAATCGTTGCAAAAAAACTATAAAAAGTTTTATGGTTAAGTACGAAACCCCAAACGCAACCATAAAACCGACCACAAACGCAGTCATATCAGCACCAACAAACTCATGATAGTGCTTTAACAAATCATAGCCACTCACTGCCATCATTACAGGTATCGCCAAAAGAAAGGAGAACTCTGTAGATGCTTTTCTATTTACTCCAGATAACATTCCTGCTATAATAGTAGAACCAGCCCTGCTAGTCCCAGGAACCAAAGAGAGAATCTGTCCAAAACCTATAATTATGGCTTGTCTCCAACTCACCTCTTCTATATCTTTTGACTCACTCTGCTTATCTTTGTGAAACTGTTCTACTACAATAAAGATAATACCACCAATAATAAACATCCACGCAACCGTAGATACTGTAAAAATCTCTTTTATCCAATCTTTTAGCAGAAATCCAACAATAGCCAATGGTAAAAACGCCACTATTATCTTCTGCCAAAGCTCTATCTCTTTTAGATTAATCTTATCTCGATAGAGCAACATAACGGCTAAAATAGCTGCAAACTGTATAATCACCTCATAGGCTTTTACCACTGCACTCTGTTCTATTCCTAAAAACTCACTCGCTACAATCATATGACCTGTAGACGAAATGGGCAAAAACTCTGTAAAACCCTCTATAATTCCTATTATAATGGCTTGTATAATGTCCATGAATCTATATCCTATATTAATTTATTTTAAACTACGCTCTTTTTGAGCAAATTATAAGTCTTTTTTCGTAGAGTGATGCATTTATGCCCACCAAAATAGAATTTCAATTATTATGAAATCGATGGGCT
Source organism: uncultured Sulfurovum sp. (assembly GCA_964606545.1). Taxonomy (GTDB): domain Bacteria; phylum Campylobacterota; class Campylobacteria; order Campylobacterales; family Sulfurovaceae; genus UBA1140. Next base: position 4,994 of record CAZSHP010000073.1, read on the forward strand.
TAAAAGCACCAACCTACATAATTTTTAAAATTTCTCTTAAATCTTTTCTATCTATTACATGCGTTGCCTCTTTTTTTAGTATCTCTTTAGCACAAAAAGCAATTCGTATATCAGCATGTTCAAACATACTTAAATCATTAGCTCCATCACCAACAACTAGTGTATTCTCTCTACGTATACCCAATAGATTTTGAAGCCTTATCATCATATCACCTTTTGAAAATCCAAACATCATATCTCCACCAACTCTTCCTGTCAATACTCCATTGTCATCATGTAAAACATTTGAGAAATCAGCATCAATTCCTAATCTCTTTGATGCAGGAGAGGTGGCTGTTCTAAATCCACCTGAAAAACATATTACCTTATAACCTTTATCTTTTAATCCTCTAACAACCTCTTCTGCCCCAGGCATCATAGGTAACTTGGAGCAAATCTTCTCAACTCTCTCCTTTGGTAAACCTTTGAGCAGTGCAACTCGTGTAGTCAATGATTCAAAAAAATCTAATTCTCCTGCCATTGCTCTCTCTGTTATCGCTGCTACTTTCTCTTCTAGCCCCAATGGTGCTGCCAAAAAGTCTATTGTCTCGCCATCCATTAGTGTTGAATCAAAATCAAATACGGCTAATTTCATCTTTTATACTACCTCTATGTTAAATTTTGGTAAAATTATATCGAATTAATAAGGAATAATATATATATGTTTGAAAAATTTTGTAAAAAACTCCACAGTAATGAACCTTTTATAACAGTAGAGATAACTCCTCCTCATGGTGCATCTATCTCTAAAACTATTGAAAACATCAAATCTATAGGCTTAGATAAAAAAGTTTCTGGATTTTCTGTTACAGATAATCCTCTTGCTAAACTCAAAATGGATGCCATAATCTCTGCTATCAAAATCCAACAGAGCTTTGGAAAACCTGCTATTGCTACAATGAGCATGAGAGATAGAAATAAACTATCACTTCAATCTACACTTCTTGGTGCTAATGATTTTGATATAAGAACGATTTTAGCCCTTACGGGTGACCCTGCGAAGTTCTCTGACCAACCAGAGGTCAAAGGGGTGCTAGAGAGAGACTCTACACTTCTACTTAGTATAATATATCATCTAAACAGAGGTATTGACTATAACAACAAAGAGCTATCTCCTCAACCTAAACCTATCTATCCTTTTGCTGTATCTAATGCTTATGCTAAAAATATGAGCCATATTAAAAAGAAGATACTAAAAAAGCTAAATTATGGTGCAAGAGGAATCATCACCCAACCAGTGTATGATATAGACAATGCAAAAGAGCTAATAGAGATATTTCAAGAGTGTAAAAATGAGAGTGTAAGGGAGACAGCAAAAGAGGCGGAGTTAGTTTTGGGTCAATTTCCTGTAGTTCGTGCAAGAACAGCAAATTTCATCTCTGATAAGGTTCCAGGGATAACTGTACCCAAAGATATTATAGATGAGATGAACTTAGCAGCTATGGATGGAGTTGACAAAGAGCAAGAGGTTGGATTTGCTCTATCAAAAAAACTCTTTGATGATATTATAGCATTACATCCAAAAGTTCATCTAATGACACACAATCGTTTTGACTTGTGTAGTAAATTAATAGGTGATAAGGTATAATGGTAGCACATAAATTAAAAGGTAATATTAATGGATAAACAACAATATATGGAAAAGCTAAATCATGCAAACTCTTATGGAGCCATGAGTAAACCTGTAGATGGGACTCCAACAGCTGACTCTCCTATACCATATTTAGAGCTAGGGAGTAGCTTTCTTATAGGATTAGCAGTAGGGTACTTTATCAAAAAAAGTTTTAAAATTGTTCTCTTTATTTTAGGATTCTCTCTTATTCTAGTATTTTTTATGGAATCACAAGATATTCTGACGGTAAATGACCAAGTTTTAGAACAGAGTATATCAAAGGGGAGTTCATATTTTGAGTTCCTTGTATCATCTATCCAAGATAGGATAACTAGCTTTCAGACAGGAATAGGTGCTGGTGCTGGATTCCTTGTAGGTCTGAAAATTGGTTAATTGATGAAACTCCTAGTTTCTGCACTAGAACCCTCCTCTAATCTTCATCTAAAAGAGGTTCTACTATATACTCAAGATATTGAACTCTTGGGTATTTTTGATAAATCTCTAGGTAATCCTCTATATGATATAAGTGATATGGCTATCATGGGAATCGTAGATGCTATTAAAAAGCTAAGATGGTTCCTAAAAGTAGCAGAGGAGATGGTGAGTTTAGCAAAAGATGCTGACAAGGTTCTACTCATGGACTCATCGGGATTCAATCTGCCACTTGCTAAAAAACTCAAAACTACATATCCCAACAAAGAGATTATCTACTATATCCTACCTCAAGTTTGGGCAAGTCGTCCAAAAAGAGCAAAAAAAATAGAGAGATATTGCGATAGAATTTTAGGTATTTTACCTTTTGAAATCAACTACTACCAAACCAAAGCAGAGTATATAGGTCACCCTCTACTAGATGAGATTGAGACTAACCAAGAGTATAGCCAACAGAATGCTATCTCTTTTATGCCTGGAAGTAGAAGAGGTGAAATATCTAAACTACTACCAATATATAGAGAGGTTAGAGAAGAGCTATCTCATAAGGAGGCTATTCTAATTATACCAAAATCCTTCTCTGACAAAAAAATAGCAGAACTTTATGGAGATATATCCGAATTTACAATAGCTAGAGATACCCACTTAGCACTAAATAAATCGGAGTTTGCATTTATATGCTCAGGTACAGCCACACTAGAAGCTGCACTAATAGGAACACCTTTTACTCTAAACTATATTGCTAAAAAGATAGATTTTTTTATAGGAACTAAACTACTAGGTATAGAACAGATAGGTCTTGCCAATATTATCTTGACGAAAAAAGACAATACAACTCTACACAAAGAGATAATACAAGAGGATGTAACTGTAGAGAATCTCCTAAAAGAGTACTATGAGACCAATAGAGCTGTTTTTGCTAAAAAAGCAAAAGAGTTAAAAGAGTATCTAAGACATGGGAGTAGTAGAAGCGTAGCAAAAATAATAGATTCATAAAGGAGAAAATATCTTAGTACATATCTGCTGTTCTGTAGATAGTCACTACTTTTTACAGAAATTACAAAAGAACTACCCCAATGAGAGACTCATAGGATTCTTCTATGACCCTAATATTCACCCTTATAGTGAATACTACCTAAGGCTACTAGATGTGAAGCGTTCATGCAAAATACTCGATATAGAGCTTATAGAGGGGGAATATGATACTAATAGTTGGTTAGAGGCTGTTAGAGGTTTAGAGAATGAACCTGAAAAGGGTGCTAGATGTTTAGTCTGTTTTGATAAAAGATTTGAAATTACAGCTAAAAAAGCAAAAGAGTTAGGGGAGAAGATATTTACATCTACTCTATTAACAAGCCCAAAAAAATCGCTAAAACAGCTTCAATATATAGGTGATATACTAGCAGATAGATATGGTATCTCATTTATAGCTCCTGATTTTCGTAAAGCATCAGGTACTCAAGAGCAGAATATCATGGCAAAAAAGGATAGACTATATAGACAAGACTACTGTGGCTGTATATTTGGATTGACAATGCAAAGAGAGCAACAACAGAGAGTAGCAGATGAGCTTTTTTCTCCTATTTCAAAACAGATACAGCCTGAATCTATAGAGGCTAGAGTTGAACTTTATGAGAAACGAATGGAGTATGAAGAGAAAAATATAGAGTATAAAATAGTCAAAGAGAGATTTCTAAACTGGAGAATAAAATTTGGAAAAGTAGTGGTTAAAAAAGAGACTATACCTGTCCATTTTCTCCCCTACTCAACTATTAGAGGAGAGTATAGTAGAGGAAAAATTGACCACTCTATAGACGAACTCTATTACATGAATCGTGATGAGATTAAGTTTATCTCACTAGATAGATATAGTCAACTATTAGGGATAAAATATAAGAATATAACCAATTTAATATACAATCCACCAAGTTTTGATAAAGAACTTAAAATACGCAAAAAAATAATAACTAATTATTATGATTTATCTACAATTATAGTTATAGAACAAATTCCAACGAAAAAAGTTGAGATTTTTCTTAAAAGTCATATTTATGAAGATGTCAAAGAGGTTATATATGAAACTTGACAACAATTTAGCAAATTTTAGATAAAATTACTAAAATTTTTCTCACAAAGGCTAAATTAGTGAAATTTGATGTAGTTGAAATTCAAGAAATATTACCTCACAGATACCCATTTTTACTGCTAGACCGTGTAATAGCTATGGAACCAGGTAAAAGTATAGAGGGGTATAAAAATGTATCTATCTCTGAACCAGTTTTCCAAGGACATTTTCCAGGACATCCGATATATCCAGGGGTTATGATTGTTGAGGGGATGGCACAAGCAGGTGGTATACTTGCATTTCAAAGTTATAGTGAAGATGAACAAGAGAATATTAAGAATAAAGTTGTATATTTTATGAGTATTGATAAGTGTAAATTTAGAGCACCTGTTACTCCAGGAGACCAACTTGTCTATAAATTAACAGTTCTAAAACATAGAGGGGCTATTTGGCAACTAGATGCAAAAGCTTTCGTTGATGATAAACTCGTAGCCCAAGCTGAACTAAAAGCTATGATTGTAGACAAGTAGGTATATATATGTCTAATATTCATCCAACAGCTATTATCGGAGATGGTGCAAAGATTGGTAATAATGTAAAAATTGGAGCTTTTGCTGTAATATCTTCCCAAGCTACTATTGGTGATAACTCTATTATTGATACACACGCTATAATAGATGGAAACACAACTATAGGCTCAGGCAATCATATCTTCTCCCATGCTGTAGTGGGTTCTATCCCACAAGATTTAAAGTTCAAAGGAGAAGAGGTTGAGCTTATTATCGGTAATAATAATAAAATTAGAGAGTTTACACTTCTAAACCCTGGAACAGAGGGTGGAGGTAGTGTCACTAGAATTGGAAACAATAACCTTCTAATGGGATATGTTCATCTAGGACATGATGTTATGATGGGAGATAACTGTATATTGGCAAACGGAGCTACACTTGCAGGTCATGTAGAGTTAGGAAACAATGTTGTAATTGGTGGATTTACACCAGTTCATCAGTTTGTTCATATTGGAGATTTTGCTATGATTGCAGGTGCTAGTGCCTTGAGTCAAGATATTCCACCATATTGCCTAGCAGAAGGCAACAGAGCCACTCTAAGAGGACTAAATCTAACTGGACTTAGAAGACATATAGATAGAGATGAGATAAATAGACTAAAATTAACATATAGAGAGCTATTTGAGAGTGGAAATCCACTCAAAGAGAGTGTAGAGAGACTACTCAAAGAGGAAAATTCAGAAATAGTAAAAAATTTATTAGAGTTTGTCGCCGATTCAAAACGGGGCATTCCATTTATAAGGAAAAATATTAATGGCTAAAAAAAGATGTAGTTTTTGTAGTACTACAGAGAAAGAGAGCAATCCATTTATAGCAGGAAACAGTGTATATATATGCTCAAACTGTGTAACATCTGCGTATAAGATACTGTTTGGAGAGGATGAGAGTACAAATATAGATGATGAGAAAAAAACACTTCTAATTCCAAAAGAGATTCATCGAATGTTAGATGATTATGTTATAGGTCAAGAGAA
>CAZSHP010000074.1:0-10105 GCA_964606545.1 uncultured Sulfurovum sp.
AATATTCCAAAACCGATAGAGAAGAAAAAACATCTGATTAAGATAGCTGTAATAACTCCTCCTGCTCCTCCAAAAGTAGAGCCAAAACCTGTAGTAGTTCCTCCTAAACCTATAGTTGTCCCACCCAAGCCAAAACCTAAACACAAACCTAAAAAAAAGAGAAAGAAAAAAAAGGTCATTAAAAAACACAAACCAAAGCCTAAAAAAAAGAGAAAAATTGTTAAAAAGCACAAGCCAAAACCTAAATCAAAACCAAAAATAAAGCCAAAGATAAAACCTAAGCCTAGACCTAAACCTAAACCAAAGATAGAGCCAAAACCAGTTATAGAAGAGGTTTATGAAGAGCCAATTATAGAGGAGATTTATCAAGAGCCAATCAGAGAGATAAAACCAAAACCTACAGAGAGAGTAGCACCAAAACCAATTGTAAGAGAGACTCCACCTCCTACTCCAAAAGTAGATTTATCTGCTCACAAAGAGAGATTTAAAAACAGAGCAAGAGCTAGTATTATAGCAAACAAAAGATACCCAAGAATGGCAAAAAGAAGAAGAATCCAAGGAACTGTACATGCTGTATTTGATATACAAAGGGATGGAACAGTTACTAATATTCGCACAAGTGGGGCTTCGATGCTTCTACGAAAAGCTACAAAAAGGTCTATTCAAAAGAGTTTCCCTATAAGCATTCCTGATGTGATTATAGGAGAGTTCCCTATGCGTAATGTCTCTATCAATGTAGACTTTGTGCTAGAGTAGGGGGTATTGTGCTAGATACTATAGTTCAATTAGTTTTTGATATAGGTTATATAGGATTTTTTTGTTATATGATAGTAGTAGGAACATTTGTTCCTTTACCTACTCAACTAATACTACTTCCTGCTGGATATTTAGCATCCCAAGGAAAATTAGATGTAGCTACTATTGTTATTATCTCATCTCTTGGTACGACCATAGGAGCATTGATAAATTATCATCTATCTAATTTTATATCAAAAAAGTTTATTGCCCCCAAAAAGACCCAAAAACTAAAAAGATTCTTTGAAAAATATGGAAAACTCTCTGTATTCTTTGCACCTCTTAGCTTGGGCTTAGGACAATATATCTCAATCCCAGCAGGAGTTGCAAAGATGGATTTGAGATGGTTTGTCCCTATTATTTTTATCTCTAACTCTATATGGAATGTAGCTATGGTGATGCTAGGTTATATGTTTGGAGAGGATGCCTCTTCAAAAGTCATCTATCTAGTTGGAGGTGGAGCAGTATTGATGATAGTGGTTATTAGTCTGTTTGTATATAGGGAGTTTAGGAGTTATTAATTATAGTTAAGGCTCTTTTTGAGATTAGAGATGGTAGAATTCGATAAAATAGATTAAGAGATATGTTATGAATTCAAATGAAATACCGACAATAGATAGTATATATATAAGAGATTTTTTTAGTATAAAAAATATAGAATTTAATAATTTAGAGCATAAAAAAGAGATATATATTGTTGGGGAAAATGGAGATGGAAAAACTCTATTACTTCAAGCTATAAGCATAGGGATTAAAGGTATTGAAGAGGGTATTGTATTTGATTTGCTTAAATCTATGTCTATAAAAGGTGGAGTTATAGATATTAATGCTAATAAAGATAGTAATTTTATTTTTTTTGCTTATGGAGCATCCAGAAATAACTATTGCCAATTAAAAGAGGATACAACAGGCTATTTAACTCTATTTAGTGGAGAGTATGATTTAAAATCTCCTACAAAATGGTTACAATATCTTGATTATAGTGAAAAAACAGATAAAACAAATGTAATAACTACCACAGAAGCAAAAAGATTATTACAAGAACTTTTAAATAGCGATATAGAGATAGATATAAGCCCAAATGGTGTAACTTTTACAGAAAAAGGTGCAGAGGTAAGTTTTGAACAACTGTCGGCAGGTTATAAAGGTGTTATAACTATTATCTGTGATTTAATAGCAAGATTATCGGAAAAACAGCAGGTGGCTAGTATAACAGATTTTCAAGGGGTGGTTTTAATAGATGAGGTAGAACTACATTTGCATCCAAGATGGCAATATGCTTTTATGAACAAGTTAAGAGAGACTTTTCCACTAATCCAATTTATTGTAACCACTCATAGTCCAACTATTTTATTAGGTGCAAGTATAGATTCTGTCTATTATCATATCTATAAAGAAGAGGGTGTTGTTAAAATTTCTGAACAAAAAGAGGTGAAAAATGATTTTTTAAATGATATTCAATCTAATATTTTTGGTTTTGATGTAAATGATGAACGAATTAATAATCCTTCAAATGATGATAAAAAAAGACAAAAAAGAGTAAAAGAAGCTATGCTTAGTCTTATTAACACTATTGAGAAGGAGCAATAGTGAAATACTTTATTGATACAAATATTATTATAGACCTATTGGATAATAAAGAAGATGCAAAAGAGAAATTAAAATCTCTGTTTCTACAAGAAGATAGTGAACTTTTTATAAATAGATTGATAGTTATGGAGACTCTACGAACAGTACATTTTAAACACAAAAAAGTTTTTAGAGAAGCCAAAGAAAAATTAAATATTTTTAGACAAGTTGATATTAAACCTAAAATATATGATAACTCAATTGAATTTTCAAGATTTTGTCATAGCAAAGGTGTAAAACTCAAAGGCAAATGTGAAGCTATTGATTTTTTACATTTTATGACAGCTAAATATTATAATCTTGAATTGGTTTCAAATGATAAAGATATGGCAAAATTAGAAAATAAGTATTTAGAATTTTTAGATGAAAATTAAAACAATATCTATAGATTCAGTCATTATCTACTTTAAACAAGAAATCTCTGAAGAGGTTCTAAATCAAGTCCAAAGCCATTATTATCGACTTAAAGATTTAAAAGGGATAATAGATATAACACCCTCTTATTGTTCTATTTTGATACGATATGATTTGAATATTTATAATGATAAGAGTATAAAAGACACGATAATAAATTTGATAAATCGGTTGGCTGAAGCCAACCCTACGATTGTTAATCAATATCATTCAAATCTAAGCTCAACCGTAGGGTTGGCTTCAGCCAACCACCCCAAAACAATAAAAATCCCCACAATCTACAACGAAAGAGACCTAAAAAGAGTAGCAAACCACAATAATCTAACCATAGAAGAGGTAATAACCCTCCACACTCAAAAAACATACAGAGTTTACGCTATAGGTTTTATGATTGGTTTTGCTTATCTAGCTAAAATAGACAAAAAAATAATCACTCCAAGATTAAGCACCCCAAGAGCCAAAATTCCAAAAGGCTCCGTAGCCATTGCAGATAATCAAACAGCAATCTATCCAAAAGATTCAGCAGGTGGGTGGAATATTATAGGGCATACAGAATTTAATAGGTTTGAGGAGTTTAATATAGGTGATTATGTCAAATTTGAGAGGATATAATGGGATTTGAGGTATTACAGGGTGGAATCTTTTCTACCATTCAAGATTTGGGAAGATATGGATATACACATTTGGGGATTACGAACTCTGGGGCTATGGATGAGTATGCTTATCTTTGGAGTCAAAAGCTTTTGGATAATAGAAATTGTAATGCTTTGGAAATTATGGTAGGACTTAAACTAAAAGCAACCTCATCAACAGAGATAGCAGTAACTGGTGCTGATTTAAATTTTAAAATAGATGGAGAGAAGAAATCAATTTGGCAAACTCACTATATCAAATCAGGAGATATACTATCTTTTGATAGACGAATATATGGACAGAGAGCATACTTAAGTGTAAAAGAGGGGTTTACTATAGATAAAAAATATGGAAGCTACTCTACAACACTCAAAGAGGATATAGGTTTTAGATTAAATAGGGGTGATTTTTTACCTTTTATATCCTATCCTCAAAGCTATACAAAAAGAGTACAAACAAAATATATCCCTAAATATAACAACTCTCTAACCTGCTCTCTTCTACTCTCATATCAAGATGACTATTTTGCAAAAGAGGAGAGAGAGAAGTTCTTCTCTTCTGATTATGAGATAACCTTGCAGAGTGATAGAATGGGATATAAACTAAAAGGCAACTCTATAACTCCTAGCCGAGGTGGAATTATCTCTGAAGCTATAGCCTTTGGTTCTGTGCAGATACCAAAAGATGGTCAACCTATTATTTTATTAAAAGATAGACAGACAATTGGAGGCTATCCCAAGATTGGCACAATTTTGCCTATGGATTGTTTTAAATTATCTCAACTCCCTTTTGGTTCAAAAGTTAGATTTGCAGAGATAACTATAGAGAAGGCACAGAGAAAAACCTTAGAGTTTTATCGTCTACTTAGATGCCATCCTGAGCTATATGGACATGGATAGACCATTAGATAGATTCCCTGCTCATCAAAAAGAAACTTAGCCACTTTTTCAGCCTCATGCTCTGATATATATAACTTCTTGAAACGATTTTTGCTATCAGTACATAGACAAGAGTCCATATCATAAGAGGAGTCGTATATATCAATAATTTTAGGTACATTTATAGGTACGCTTCTTTTTTCTATCTCTATAAGTCTCTTTTTTATCTCTTTGAGTCTCTCTTTGTAATTCATATTTTTATAACTATAAATATAAAAAGTATCTGTTCTATCATAATCTTCTCTATAGGTTTATTATTTGGAGTTTTATATTATAGCAAATTTTTGGGAGTTAAAATATTAAAGGAACAGAGAGGAGGTAAAATCCTCCTATTCTGTTGTGTTAATCTATACTTATTGCATATTTAATTGTTGTGGTACTAACACCTCTGCTCCTCTTTGGATATAAAGATATTACTATCACTACTATGGCTATTACTAATATCATATTTCCCATAACCTTTTTCCTTTTTGTAAATTTTCTACACAGTTATTGTACTATAGTTTCACTTTTTTTTGTTATATCTTATGGGATTAGTTCTATAGTTTAATACTATTTCATAGTTTTTTTTATGAAAAAATGTTATAATATAGAAAATCACAAAATAAGACGAAAAAATGAAAAAAGTTTTAAATATAGTTAATAGTGATATAGTTATAGAGAGGATGAAATGGGCAAATATCTCTGGTTCTTTCCTCTCATGGCAAGACTTTTTACATGAGGGTCCTGTTCCTGAAAATTTATCATTAGAGACACTTTCTAAAGTAAGAGCTGAGTTTGTTCATAAAAAGGGTTTTGGAGATTTCAAGGAGGTATATCAACGCTTTAGAGATAGAGATTCAACTCTAAAATCATTTAAAAAGTATGATACTATCTTTCTGTGGTTTGAGCATGACCTCTATGACCAACTACAACTTATTCAGCTCCTAGATTGGTTTGCTAAGTATAGCTCTATTGATACCAAGATATATATTATATCTCCTGATAACTACTTGGGAAAATCTACACACAAAGAGCTTAGAGACTTTTTGTTATACAATAGAGAGTTAGTCACTCGTAGCCATTTTATAACAGCTAGAAAGGCTTGGTCTGCATTTACATCAAAAACACCACAAGCTATCTATAGATTATTGAGGGATGATATGGAGGCATTACCATTTTTGACAGATGCTATCAAAAGACTATTGGAGGAGTATCCTAATACAATAAATGGTCTCTCTCGAACAGAGCATCAAGCTCTTATGGTTATTGCCAATAGTAAAAATAGACCTCAAGATATATTTCAAGAGTATCAAAAGAGCGAACAGAGAGTATTTATGGGAGATATACTCTTTTGGGATGTACTAAAAAAACTTGTTGAGTCCAATCTACTAAACTCTATGCAAAATGGTCAAGATTTGAGGTTAAGCTCTTTAGGAGATGAGGTTTTAAGAGGAGAAAAAAATCTACTTGAGTTTTATAAAATAGATAGGTGGATAGGTGGAGTACATCTAACTAATGAGAATTTATGGTGTTGGGATATTAAAGCTGAACGAATCTCAAAATTGGACTCTTTTTAGTAGTTTATTGGCTCTAGTATGTAGTATCAAAAAGAGCAAAATAGCTAATATTAGGGGGGTTTGATAGAGTTCAAAATAGTTTTGTTGCATCTTTTTTGCTCTATTTCTATTATTAGATAGGTTTGAATATATCTCATTAGCTGTAACTTTAGATGAGCTATAGGCTTCAATATAAAAAGGAGTTAGAGATTTTAGCATGGGGTTGAGCCTAGATACGACAAGGTCTCCATTTTTATCTTTTAATAGGATTTTATCTCTACTTATGGTTGTTCCTTGTTTAGTTCCTAGTGCTAAAACTATCAATGAAATATCTCTTTTGGCTAAAATCTCTTTTAGTTCTTTAGGGTTACTCTCCTCTCCTCCGTCGGTTATGAGTATTAGGTCTTGATGACCTATATCCATCGAAGTCAATTTTTCAAAAAGCTTTTTGAGAGATGTTCCTTTGGTCAAGATAAACTCTCTATTTAGACTCTCTAGGGCTGTCTTGATAACCCTATGGTCTGTTGTGGGTGGAGATAGTAGTAGAGGATTTGTTGTAAATGCGATAAGCATTATATTATCAGCAGAGTGTGATTCTAGGAGATGATAGATTGTCTCTTTTGCAAATTCATAACGGTTTGGTTTTATATCTGTGGCACTCATAGAGTATGAGATGTCTAGGGCTATTATAATATTTTTGCCCTCTATCTCACTCTCTTTTGTTATCTGTTTTAGTACAGGTCTACTAAGTGCTAGAACTATCAATATAAGTATCACTAGATGCACTCTATTTACAAGAGAGAAAAAACCTCTCTTTAGTAGCATCACTAGAGGTATAAGTAACCACAAAAAGCTAGGATATAGTAGGGTCATCTCTCACTCCTAACTATCAAAAGTATAAGTAGGATAGAGGCTACAATTAGAGGATATAGAATCAGTAGTCTTTGGTTTAGATAGTTCTCACTTCGAATAGGACTTGGCTCTAGGGACTCTATATCTTCGTAGACTCTTAATAGTTCATCTGCACTACTAGCTGAGTAGCTTTTGGCTCCAGTCTCTTTTGCTATAGTTTTAAGTAGGGATGCATCATAACTAGACTTCTCTCCTACTCCTATGGTATAAATCTTTATTTTAAGCTTTTTTGCTTTGGCAACAGCAATTTTGGGAGAGACTTTTCCTGCATTGTGATAGCCATCGGTCAATAATATAATAGCTCTATTTCTTGAATCACCAAAAGAGATAGTATCAATAGATTGCATAATAGCATCACCAATAGCCGTACTCTCTCCAGCAATTCCAACAGTAGTCATCTCTAGTAGATATGATAGTGATTTCAAATCATAAGTGAGTGGGGATGTGGTATAGGCAAATGTTCCAAAAATCACTACCCCCATATTATCATCAAAACGCTTTTTGATAAAATCTTGTACGATTTCCAATGTTACTTCAAATTTGCTTTTGAATCTATCTGTAGTATCAAATCCACTTTGAGCCATAGAACCACTAGCATCTATAGTTAAGATTAGGTCTCGACCTCTTCGATGTCGGCTAGATGAGCTATCATATAGAATTGGTTTGGATACAGCAAACACCATTAGTGAAAAGATAGCTACTTTGAGCCAAGGCTCCCAAGAAAATAGTAGACTCTCTCTTTTCACCCATAGTAGTTTTGGGAAATAGAAGTTTTTTAGGTATGGTTTACACCAAAAAAAACATGGTAACAGTACCAAAAGAGCCAATAGGTATGATGAAGCAAATATGAAATTCATAAAGTTATTTTAGCAGTTTTTTGATGAATTTACTAATATCTACTAATTTTTCATAAAATAAACTATTTATTATAGTTTTATTATCACAATAATCTACTTATTCTATTTTAAAATGGTTTGTAATATAAGATGATGCTTTATATCTTTTTAAATATTGAGGTAAAAAATATTGTTTTTTTATCTCTGTTGTATCTTTAATATGTTATATTTATAATTATAAATAAGGGAGCTTTAATGAAAAAAAGTCTATTAATAATAAGTTTAGCTCTATTCTCTTTGAGTAGTCATATTGTAGCTGAAGAGTTAGAGATAAAACTTGTGGATGAATCAGGCAATGCAGGATTGTCACAAGGTCCTATAGAGGGTTGTGATGATGAGAAAAAACAGGAGCATACCTGTTCTAAAGAGCCTGAAGAGGTTATATTAGGAAAGTTGCCTACTAGTGTTCAGTTTACAGACCATGCAGAGGTTGCAGAGTTAGAGAGTAAACTTAGAGCTGTTCTAAAAGAGTTATCTGCACTTAAAAAAGAGAAAAAGCAGAATCTAAAAACAATTGCTAGACTCAATAGCATGATAGAGACACTATCTAGTAAACAGTCAGACTCTAGTAAACAAGAGATTGTTGAGACAGGGATACAAGAGATTGTTATTGAGACAAAGCAGAGAAGAAAAAGACTCCCTATAGCTAAAGAGATTAAAGTTATAGAGGAGTATGCAGACCATGTTGTAGTTGAGGTACAAAATGGAGAAAGTCTCTCAAAATATGCCAAAAAATATTATGGAGATAATAATAAATATTATAGAATATACAAAGCCAATAGAGATAAAATCCCTGCAAACCTTGAGATTATTATAGGTAGTCATCTTATAATCCCATTGGATTAAAGTTTTACTATAGTTACTCCTAGATTCCCCTTTTGACCATGAAAAGATTGGAGTTTGGGGTAACTCTTTAGATAATCAATTACCACCTTTTTCAAAACCCCCGTACCTGTGCCATGTATTATCTCAACCTCCGAAAATCCATTAACCAAAGCATCTGATAAAAACCTATCTAGTTTATCAATTGCCTCATCTGCAAAATTTCCAAGTAGTTTAATAGAGATAGCTCCTCTCCCTAATTTCTCAACAGTCACAGAAGTTTTAGGCTTTTTCTTTGCAACCTTTGGCAATGCTCCAAGCCTTTTTAGTTGTGAAAGTGGAACACGCATCTTTAATCCATCAATCTCTATAGTTGCCTCTTTGCCTCTAATACTTAATAGTTCACCCTTTGAACTTCTATATTTTACTCTATCACCAATTTGTGGTTCAATTTTTTTGGGTTGTTTTGCTTCTCTTGCTTTTTTCGACAACTCTTTATGCTTATAAGCATCATTTAGTAGTCTTCGCCCCTCTGTTGACTCTTTGGCTTTTACAGCTTCCAATGCCCTCTTTGTCGCGGCGTTATATCTATTCTCCAAAGTTGCAATAGCTTTTCTATGCTGTTCATTAAGCCTATCCTCTATACTCTCCAAATTCTCTTTTTTTCGTTCAACCTCTTTTAACTCCTCATCTATTTTGGCAATTTTTAGTCTCATCTCTCTCTCTAGTGTAGTAGATTTCTCTATTAGCTCATTGAGATTCTCCTTATCCTCTCCATAGACCACTTTTGCTTTAGCAACTATGTGTTCAGGCACTCCATACCTCTCTGCCGTCTCAAAAGCGTAACTCTTTCCTATACTTCCTTGCAAAAAGGTATAAGTAGGTCTCCTCCTAGCCTCATCAAACAACGCCGCGATAAGTTCAACATCATCATCCCCACTCATAAGTGAAGCTAATCGTTTATGGTGAGTTGTAACAATAAAAACTATATCCTTTTTACGCAACTCATCAAGCATAACTCTAAACAAGGATGCCGCCTCATCCGAATCTGTCCCAAGCTCAATCTCATCTATCCCAACTATAGCACTCTCTGTGTCAAATAGTTTAGCAAACTCCACCATTCGCCCTGCAAAGGTAGATATATCATTTTTAACCGATTGAGGGTCATCTATAATCGCCTCTATAGATTTAAAATGACCTATCTCTGTATTTTCTACTTTACACTTAAATGGTAATAGATTTTTAGACATATAAACAGCAGAGAGTAGAGATTTAAGCAACATAGTCTTACCACCTGCATTAACCCCAGTTACCAACATAACAGATTTATCCAAATTAATATCCACAGGCACAGGATTCTCTATAGCAGGATGACAAAACTCACCAAGCTTCACGACTCTCTTTTTTGATGGTAGTATAAAGTTAAAATCATAAGCCCTAGCAAACAGCACACGAGCCTGATAGTGGTCAAATCTATCATACTCACGGTTTATAAATCGCACAAAGAGATAATACTTAGTAAAAATAG
>CAZSHP010000075.1:0-10023 GCA_964606545.1 uncultured Sulfurovum sp.
TAGAGGGATATAGTTGCAAACCCAAAAACTACGACCCCAATCGCCCAATAATGCACTATAAGACTCTATTAATGCTATGTGATGGAGATAGATGTGCAAAAGCAGGAGAGATAGACAAAGCTTCTCATCTAAGAGAGATTTTAAAAGATATGGGACTCAACAAAGGTAAAAATCGAATTAAAATCTCTCGAACAGGGTGTTATGGGGCTTGTCGTTTTAGACAAGTTTGTCAAATCACAGAGAATACACAAGCCAATGGAGAGCCTAAAAATAACGCTCTTTGGTTGCGTCATACTCATAATTTTTCAGATGAGAAGTGGAGAGAGATTTTTACTATTTTATCCAAAGATGAAATCTTATTAGATAAACTTGATAGTAAACACTTTATACCCATGAGAGTCTATGAGTAAAAGACTAAAAAGAGGCTATACTACAGGAGTTCATGCCTCTTTTGCTTTTAAATTGGCATTGGAATCTTTTTTGATGACTAAAAGTTGTAGTAGAGCTATTACTCACAAAATGGATAATGATGACCTTGATGTTACCAAAGGGTGTGAGATTATAGTAACTATTTCGGATAAAAAGGAGGATTTAAAACTAAATCCTATAGAGCATAAACCCTATATTATAGAAAATTTGAAACTTTATGCAGGTGTAGGGGTTGGAATAGTAACAAAAGAGGGTCTGAAACCTCCTAAAGGATTCCCTGCTATTAATCCTACTCCATTAAATGCAATTGAGCAAATTTACCGTAGGTGTGACCATGTCACACACCAAAATATATACGCAACTATATCCGTAACTAACGGCAAAGAGATAGCCAAACGAACAGCCAACGCAAAGGTAGGTGTAGTTGATGGTATCTCTATCTTGGGGACAACAGGATTTGTAAAACCCATCTCCTCATTAGCATATATAGACTCAATCCGTACAGAGCTAAATGTGGCAAAAGCCAACGGCTATAATCAAGCAGTTTTGACTCTTGGAAATAGCTCTCTTATCTATGCCAAAGAGAGTTATAATGAGATTCAAATAGTAGAGATAGGAAATTTTGTCTATGATTCATTGGCAATAGTCCAAGAGCTAAAATTTCAATCTGCTATTTTTATTTGTGGGATTGGAAAAGCTACCAAAGTAATGCAGGGGTATAGAAATACACATAATAGATTTGGTTCCATTGATTTGGTAGTACTCAAAAAGCAGATTAAAGATGAGTTGGAAGTAGATATAGATATTAAATCAACCAAAACAGTTAAAGGAATTTCAGCTCAATTTGAAACAGCAGATAGTTTTTATAAAATGATAAAACAAAATACACAAAAAAAACTATCAGAGTGGTTTAAAAGAGTTGATATAGATATAAGAATTTTAAGGTAAAAGATTGATAACGATAACAGGAAATGGAATGGGAGATTACAATTTTGATAATCTAACCATCCCAACAGAAAATTACGACACTATAATATGTGATAAAAACTTTACAGAAAATAGAATAAATATCAAAAAACTTGAATTTAGAGAAGCCAAAGAGTATATTTTGAAAAACTATAATAGAGAAAATATTCTGTATGTAGTCACAGGCTCACCACTCTTTTATAGTGCAGGTATTTTAATTGCTAAAAAGCTACCACAAAACCAAGTCAAGATAATAAACAACACCTCATCAAAGAGTTATCTTTTAGAGAGATTATCTATATCAGAAAATGAGGTAGGTGTTATATCTCTACATGGTAGAACCAAAATAGATTTAAAGGAGTTTCTAAAAAAGAGATATACTTTTATTCTGTGTGACAAAGAGAGTATATCACGACTAAATCGTGCATTAAATGGATTTGAACAGTATGATATTCGTTTTACTATAGGGTACAAATTAGGATATAGTGATGAGGTGATTAAAGAGGTTGATATATACAATTTTGACAAAAGAAAATATCCATTAGAGTATCCATATGTGCTTCTACTCAAAAGAGAGTATCAATTGAGTGATGGATTGAGAGAAGATAGTGAATTTGAGACAGAGAGAGGAATGATTACCAAAAAATACAAACGACAACTATCTCTACAAAATCTTGACTTAAAACCAAATCATATCTTTTGGGATATAGGAGCAGGGAGTGGAAGTTGTGCGATTGAAGCTTTTGCAAGATATAGATGCAAAGTGACACTATTTGAAAAAAATCCAACTCGTATTGAATTTATACAAAAAAATCTAAAAAAACATCATGTAGTAGATGCCTCTCTTTGGACAGGAGAAGCAGAACATCTTATTGAGTATGTTAATGAGACTCCCGATAGAATCTTTGTAGGTGGAGGAGGAGAAAAAGTAATTGCTCGTCTCCCTTATCTATATGAGAGATTAAGTGAAGATGGAGTTATGCTAATTAATGCTATTACTCTTAAAAATTTAACTCAAATGATAACGGTTTTAAATGAGGCTAAGATAGAGTATAAAGTTATCTCTCTATCGCTTACTACTTATAAAGGTAAGTTGGATTTAGTTGAGCCTGAGAGACAATTGTTTCAGATTAAGATTATCAAACAGGCTTGAGATTCTAATGTTTTAAAGGCAAACTCTCAACATATAGAGATTGAGAAGGAAATGCAAACTCTGCTTTGTTATCTTCGACTATCTTCATAATCTTGAGATTAACATCCTCTCTAATATCCATATATTTTCTCCAAACAGCAGTATTAGAGAAAGTATAGATAAGAATACCCAAAGAGCTATCATCAAAAGAGGTAAAGTTTACCAACATAGTGTTTTTTTGTGATATACCCTCATGATTTCGAAGCATAGTCTTTATATCTAATAGGATATTTGTCATCTGTTTGGCTGTAGCAGAGTATGTTATTCCTATCTTCATCTTGATTCGTCTAACTCCCCTACGAGAGAAGTTCTCTATGGGACTGTTTGCTATCATCTGATTTGGTAGAGTTACTAGAGATTTGTCAAAAGCACGAATTTTTGTAGTTCTCATCCCTATATCCTCTACTACTCCTTCAACTTCATCTATCTTTATCCACTCACCAATACGAATAGATTTATCTAATAGTAGAGCAATAGAGCCAAATAGATTAGCCGCTGTATCTTTGGCTGCCAATGCAAAGGCAAGACCACCAATACCCAATCCTGCAACCAAACCTGCAACATTTATACCCCAAATCTGCAATATGGAGCCTAACCCTATTGCAATAATAATACCACGAAAAATCGTTAATATAAAATTACCCATCTCATGTGCTAATTCGGGATTTAATTTACTTGTAAAATGATAAGCCGCATCTCGAAAAGCATGAGTCAGAGCCAATATAACCCAAAATATATTAAACATTATCATACTATCAATACTCTTTTTGATAAACTCTGTCTCTAAAAATAGTAAAGCAAAAAAGAGATTAACCCCAATAATAACAAAAGAGAAAGAGATAGGTCCTTTTAATGCGTGAAGAACTCTATCATCATAAAAGGTCTCTGTTCTTCTCGTAAAAGGTTGTAGAATTTTAATAGTTATAGTAGTAAATAATTTTCTCAAAAATAGAAAAAAGAATATTGCTAAAAAAGCGGCAATTAAATTTGCTAATGGAACACCAAAATAGGTCTCGGCAAGATAACTTCCATAATCACTACTATATAATTGAGCTAATAGCTCTTGGGTAGAGTCCTCTAACTCTAAATCCAATGTTTCAATTATCTTCTCTGCTTGAGTTATATTACTCTCATTATTTTCAATCATATCTTAATCTTTATGTTTATTTCTATTATATGCGTATTTTATCAAATTCTTTTAGTTATAATGCTTCAAAAATAAAGGATTCAAATGAAAAAAATCTTATTAGTAGTAATCTCTCTTCTCTATATCTTCAATATTTTAGAGGCTGAAACTATAAATGTAAAATACAAAGTAGAGTTTGGAATCTTTGGAGAGATTGGAATAGCAAAAGCTAAACTAACTAGAGATGATAACTCCTATGTAATAGATATAAATTTAGAATCAACAGGAATTGCAAAGACACTATCAAGAGGTCAAAGAGAGAGACATATCTCAAAAGGACATATAGAAAATGGTGTAATGATTTCTGATTTATATCAGATTATTAAACACTACGGCTCAAAGACAACTGATATAGTCTATGAGATAGACCATAAGAGAAAAAAGGTAGTTAAAAAGACTAAAAAATGGAAAGGGAATAAGCTATACAAAGAGAAAACAAAAAATATAAAAAAATATGCCAAAGATGACCTATTGACACTCTATTTTAATCTAAATAATTATATCAAAGATAGAACAACTAGTAAAGATTATCGTTTTGAGGCTATTGGAGCTGAGAAACAGGATGGCTTCGTAGATATACATATCCCAAACAGTAATGAACTATCAGAGTACAAAGAGATGCTAGGTAAAGATGCTAGTTGGTACGCTAGAGCAGTAATCCACCAAAATATCTTCTCTAGTAAAAATGGAGAGTTACTTCTAAGTATTGGCAAAGATGGAATTACAAAAAAAGCCGTATTAAAAGATTTAATATTCTTTGGAGATATTCGAGCATTTCGTCTATAATCTCAAACAGATAAAAAACACATTTAATTGAAAAGTAACATATAATCATGATAGATTATCAAATAATAGGTAGTTAATGTTACTTTTTTACATGCTTATTAAGTTAGAAGTATGCATGATATGTGAGCTTTGAATATTTGAAGTTTTACACTATAATATAAAAATTTCAAAAATATTATACGGAGTAAATATGCACGAACAGTTACATTTAACAACCGAGTGGGTAGGAACACTCTCTCTAATTATATTTATCGTAGGATACTATTTTATCGCTACAGAAGATAAATATCACATAAACAAAGCAAAACCAGCACTATTTGCAGGTACAAGTATTTTTATGCTTATTGGTGTCTATATAGCCATGAATGGTGACACACATCTTGGAGAGAGTCTTCATGATGGAATTAATCACCTAATTATCGAGATTGCAGGTATTTTCTTCTTCCTCCTTGTTGCTATGACATATATTGAAGCTATGATAGATAGAAAAGTATTCTCTGCTTTGAGATACAATCTAGTCTCTAGTGGATATGATTACAAAAAACTATTTTGGGTTACAGGTCTTTTGGCATTTTTTATCTCACCAGTAGCAGATAACTTGACTACAGCTCTTATACTATCAACTGTCCTTATTACAATTGATAAAAATAATAAAGCCTTTATTGTTCCATCAGCCATCAATATAGTTGTCGCTGCCAATGCAGGTGGTGCATGGTCTCCATTTGGAGATATTACAACATTAATGGTATGGGTTGATGGAAAAGGCGCATTTACAGAGTTTCTATTTTTATTCCCTGCATCTATTATAGGTTGGGGAGTAACAGCTTTTTTATTATCCAAAGTTATTCCATCTGGAACACCACCATTTGCGAAAGACGAGAAAAAAGTAGAAATTTTAGAGGGTGGAAAAATTATTGTAGGACTCTTTGCTTTAACCATTTTTTTAGCTGTTATATCTCATAATCTACTTAATCTTCCTGCTATGTGGGGTATGATGTTTGGATTGGCTATTCTAAAACTCTATGTATATATTATAAATAGAAAAAATAGAATCAATGATGATAATTCAAATAACAATAAACATGTTAATGCATTTACTTGGATTGCAAAAATAGAGAATGATACTTTGCTCTTCTTCTTTGGTATATTAGCAGCTGTTGGAGGACTTCATTTCCTAGGATTTTTGGAATATTTCACAACTCTATATAGAGAATTTGGAGCAACATTAGTCAATATAGGTGTAGGATTTATCTCTGCGATTATTGATAATGTCCCAGTAATGTCTGCTGTACTAAAAGCAAATCCAGATATGGGTGCAGATGCACAGTCTCAATGGATGTTAGTATCTCTTACAGCAGGTGTAGGTGGTTCCCTAATCTCATTTGGTAGTGCTGCAGGTGTGGGAGTTATGGGTAAACTTCATGGTATTTATACCTTCTCTTCACATATGAAACTAGCTTGGACTGTACTTGTTGGGTATCTTGTCTCTGTAGCTGTTTGGTATCTACAGTTTGAACTTCTAGGAATAGGAGCATAAGGCTTCTATGGTGGTGCATTAATGCCCACCAAAAGGCTCTTTGGTTTACCTTTAATATAATAAAAAACAAAGCCAAAATTATAAGATTAACCAATAATAGTGTATACTTCCACTAAATTTAATCTCAGGATGTAAACATATGAAACAAGTACCAATTCTAGTCTTAGACTTCGGTTCACAATATACACAACTAATAGCAAGAAAACTTAGAGAGAGTGGAGTCTACTGTGAAGTTATCCCATATAGAGAAAATATAGATAATATAAAAGCTAGAAAACCACAAGGTATTATTCTCTCAGGAGGACCAGCTTCAGTATATGCAGAGGATGCTTACAAACCGAGTGAAGAGATTTGGAATTTGGGTTTACCTATTATGGGTATTTGTTATGGAATGCAACTAATCACTCAACACTTTGGTGGTGAAGTTATAGCCTCAAATCATCATGAATATGGTAGAGCAAAACTAACTATAACTAATTCCAAAATCTTTAATGGTATGAGTAGCAATGAAGTTGTATGGATGAGTCATGGAGACAAAGCAGAGAGACTACCTGATGGATTCGAAGTAATTGGAATAAGTGAAAACTCTCCATATGCTGCAATTGCTAATGAAGAGAAAAACATCTATGCGTTTCAATTTCATCCAGAGGTTCATCACACTGTAGAGGGAACTAAACTTCTCAAAAACTTTGCAAAGTATATCTGTGGATGTGATAGTACTTGGAATATGGGTGGTTTTGCAAAAGAGAAGATAGCACAAATCAAAGCCCAAGTTGGAGATAAAAAAGTTCTTTGTGGTGTATCAGGTGGGGTTGATAGCTCTGTTGTTGCGGCGATGCTTCATGAAGCTCTTCCAAAGGAACAACTTATATGTGTATTTGTTGACCAAGGATTATTAAGAAAAGATGAAGCTAAACAAGTACAAGACATGTTTAAGATGTTGGATATACCTCTGATTACTATTGATGCAAAAGAGGAGTTTATGGAAGCTCTAAGAGGCGTAACTGACCCAGAGACCAAGAGAAAGGCTATAGGTGAAAAGTTTATTGAGGTTTTTGACAAAGAGGCAAAAAAACATACAGAGGTTGCTTTTTTGGCACAAGGAACACTCTATACTGATGTCATAGAATCAGTATCTGTAAAAGGACCATCCAAGACTATCAAATCTCACCATAATGTAGGTGGACTTCCCGACTGGATGACATTTGAGCTAGTAGAACCATTAAGAGAAATTTTCAAAGATGAAGTTAGAAAACTAGGATTAGAACTAGGATTACCTAGAAATATGATTGGTCGTCACCCTTTTCCTGGTCCTGGTCTTGCCATTCGCGTAATGGGTGATGTAAATGAAGAAGCTTTAAGACTCCTTAGGGAATCAGATGCTATAATGCAAGAGGAGCTTAAAGCAACAGGTTACTATGATAAAGTATGGCAAGCCTTTACTGTACTACTAAATGTGCAATCTGTAGGAGTAATGGGTGACAATCGTACTTATGACAATACAGTCTGTATTCGTATAGTTGAATCTGTTGATGGTATGACAGCTACCTTTGCTCATATCCCTCATGATGTACTAGAGGGGATGAGCAGACGAATCATAAATGAGATTGATGGAATAAACAGGGTAGTCTATGATATTTCATCTAAACCACCTGCTACTATCGAGTGGGAGTAGATATTTTTAAAAGGAGATAAAATGTTCAAAAGAGGGTTAATAGCAGTTTTGTTACTATCAGGGGTAGCATATTCAATGGGAAATCCTCCACCAAATTATGATAATAGATATGATGAAGAGATAGAGGAGGCTGTCTCTGCTGATATTGAATCTATTCAAGCTGACCTAAGAGCCAAAAAAAAGGCTCAACTATCATCACTAAAACTTAATAGTTTTACTTTTCAAGAAAAGTTGATTACCAAAAAAAATGGTACAAAAATTAAAAAAAACATACCTATTAAAGAAGTAATCAAAAATAGTGAAGTTATATACATCAACACATTAAGAAATATAGATGGAGAAGAAAAAATTGATATAGTAGTCAAAAATCCAATTCCTGAAGGGACAGAGTATGTAAAAGGTAGTGCTACGTGTGAAAAAGGTTGCGAAATAAGCTATTCAACAGATGGAGGTCAAACACTAAATAACTCTGATAGAAATAAAGTCTCATATATAGAATTTTATTTCAAAAAAATACATCCCAAAAGAGAAGTTCGTATGGGATTCAGAGCTATAGTAAAATAACAATAATAAGGGGGAAACTTTATGGAACAAGTATTAATCATATTAATCGCAACAATAGCTATATCTACAGCTATTAATGTTTTTTTAAAAAAATTTGATATACCAACAGTCATTGGCTATATTATTACAGGTCTTATCACCATGCAACTTTTTAATTTTGGGGAACACTCAAAAGAGACACTAGAGCATCTCGCAGAGTTTGGTATAGTCTTTTTGATGTTTACTATAGGCTTGGAATTCTCTGTATCTCAAATGAAAGCTATGAGAAAAGAGGTGTTTCTTTTTGGTTCACTTCAAGTTATATTAAGTGGTGCTATATTTACTTTTTTAGCCAATACTTTTTTAAATATAGAGATAAAAGCAGCGATTGTTTTAGGTTTTGCCTTATCACTTTCATCTACTGCTATTGTTATTAAATTATTAACAGAAAAAGGACAGATACACTCTGGTTATGGTCGTATTGCTGTTGGAACACTTATATTCCAAGATTTAGCTGTAATCCCTCTGCTATTAATGATTTCTATCTTCACCTCTGATAATAGCTCTGTCTCAGAGCTTCTATTTCACACTTTAATTCATGCTATTATCGTATTTTTTATTCTTTTCGTTGCAGGTAAATATTTTATAGAGAGATTTTTTAATTGGGTCATATCTTCAAACTCTGAAGAGATATTTTTAGTCTCTGCAATGTTAATAATAATAGGTGCATCTGTAGTGGCAGAACTATTTGGTTTTTCATATACTCTT
This sequence comes from uncultured Sulfurovum sp., assembly GCA_964606545.1. Lineage (GTDB taxonomy): Bacteria > Campylobacterota > Campylobacteria > Campylobacterales > Sulfurovaceae > UBA1140. The sequence goes on from CAZSHP010000075.1 coordinate 9,083, forward strand.
GGTGCATTCCTGGCAGGTATGACCATAGCAGAGACAAAATATCGCTATCGTATAGAGGCTGATTTAGTACCATTTAGAGATATTTTATTGGGGGTATTCTTTGTAACTATAGGTATGCAAATAGACCTCTCTATTGTAGTAGTTCATGGATGGCTTATATTTTGGTTGCTTATAGATATTATGCTTATCAAAGCACTCATTATATTTGCCATTACACAGTTCTCTGTACAAAAGAGAACTGCTATTAAAAGTTCTCTTGCACTTATGCAAGTAGGTGAATTTGCTTTGGCTATATTTGCTTTGGCATATAGCTCCAAACTTATTGGGCCAACTACCAATCAAGTTATGATTTTAACAGTTGTACTATCCATGATATTAACCCCATTTGTACTTAATAATATCAAAGTATTGGTAAACAAACTACTTAGGGAACCTACAAAACTAAGAAATAGAGCAATAATTTCAACAGGATATAAAGACCATATTATTATCTGTGGATATGGTCCAATAGGACAGAGATTAGCAAAAAATTTCAAAGAGAAAGGACTACTATATCTAATATTAGAACATGATGTAAAAGTAGTAGATGAAGCTATAGAAAATGGAGAAAAATCTATATTTTTCGCAAATGCTGCTCAAAAAGGTGTCCTAGAACACTTCGCAATCCAAGACTCCTTGGCTATTATAGTTGCTATTGAAAATGAACATCAACTTCGCCTTATCTGTGAAAATATAAACTCATTTGATGCCGATATAAACTCTGTTGTTATGGTTAGAAACGATTCACAAGAAGGTGTTATCTCTGACCTAAATATAAAAAATCTTATTAATGGGCGTAATATTCTATCTGATATGTTAGCCAAAAGAGTACTTGAGTGTAGAATTTAATATCTACACCATAGGCAGTTTCAAAATGGTTATTGCCTTTTTTATATCCCTAT
>CAZSHP010000076.1:0-9990 GCA_964606545.1 uncultured Sulfurovum sp.
CGCTTATATCCCCATAGCTGAAGCTAGGGGCTTTACGCTATATTTTGGTAAATATGAGTAGTTACAAGAGCTATCAACTCGTGTTATTCGTAATAGTGTAGATGATATTGATAAAGCCATTAAAAAGGCTTGGAGTTCTAAAACTGTAGCACAACGAACAAAAGCTACTGTGGGCTTTAAAAGGAGTCTACAGCTAGGACAGCTTTTATATTTAAAGATAGAGTAAGTCCTATAGCTAAAGAACCAAAAGACGATATTTAACTACTCACATCCAAAAACTCCACCCCATCTTTTGACCCAATAATCAAATAACTTCTAAGCTTTGGAATAGCTTTGATTTTATCAAGCTCCAAATACCCTCTAACCTGCTTAATCCCCTCTTTTTTAACATAATTATAACTATCCCCACTCTTCATCCATTTGAGTTCAAATAGATAGTTATTCGGCACTTTTTTATCTCGACCAATAAGCAGAATATCGGGATATTTCCTCTCTTTTTCAGGTTGCGAATCTATAAAATAGAACTCTACAAAACTAAGTAGAGATAGGGTAATAACCTGAAAATATTTCTCTGTAAATCCATAATGGTCTCTATTGGATAGGGTTTTGATTACTTCATCTAGTTGATTTTTAAAAGGCTAACAACTGTTACAACAAATCTATATAAAACTAAAAAATACTATTGATAATATAAGAATTTAAAGCTATAATACGCTCTATGTATTCAATAGGTAAATTTGCAAAAAAATTAGGAATTACTGTACACACATTAAGAACTTGGGACAAAGAAGATAAGTTAAAACCGAAATATGTCAGTAAAGGTGGTCATAGATATTATGATGATGAACAACTTAATCAAATGCTTCAAGAGATAACTATAAAAAAAGAGGATAGAATTAATTTAGGTTATATTAGAGTATCATCAAAACATCAAAAGGATGATTTACAAAGACAATATGAAGTTATGGAACTCTATTTGGCAACAAAAGGGAAAAAATTCAAAATAATTTCAGATATTGGAAGTGGAATTAACTATAGAAAGAAAGGTCTCTCTGAACTCCTCACCTTAATATCAACAAATCAAGTAGATACGCTATTTATTGTGCATAAAGATAGATTAGTTAGATTTGGATATGAATTAATAGAAAAAATATCTAAAATACATGATGTTAAGATAGAAATTATAAATCAAAGTGATAAAAAAACAGATGAACAAGAGATGATAGATGATATTTTGAATATAATTCATGTTTTTTCATGTCGAATGAATGGTAAGAGAAGTCATATTAATAAAAAAATAATAGAAGAATTACAAAATGACAAGAAAAATAGAGACTCAAATTATCAATAATTCAAAAAACAAAGAGAAAGATGGTATCTTTGGCTCATTTGAGATAAGAATCAACAATAACAGTGATAAAAAATTCCTATATAAATTTGTGTACCCATATAAACATTGGCAAAATATGTTAACAGTGTTGGTTACAAGACTTTTTAAAGAGGATAACAAAGATTACAGATATTTTTTAGATTATGAGATAGTAAGAGCTTGTATTTCGGATACAAAAGGGACTAAAAAGAAGATTGATAAGATAAAATATATCAAAGATAAATATAAAAATGATAAACTTTATCAAGACCTAATAAAGGATGGAATTATAGCACATTCAGAAATTCCAACAGAATAACACTTTTTATTTTTTTATGTTTTTTTAAAGTAGAATAATTTTATATTCTTATGAAATCTTAATGAGTTCGTTTTAATACAAGATATATAGCGAAAAGAGGCATCTTCTCTGATTTGGGAGAGGTGAGGTTTTCACCTTAATGACACTCTCTCAAAGTCCTATCAGGCTCTACTAAATATCGATAACCATTATAGATAGTAAATACTCCATAGACCAAAACAGCAATAGCGGCTAATCTAATCATTATATTTCTAAATGAGGCCTGTTTAAATATTCCCACAAAAAAGCCCAAAGAGAAGAGAGCAGGAATAGTACTAATCCCGAAGATAAACATAACTAATGCACCTAAAAGTGGGTCTCCTGTACTAGCAGCTGTAATAGCAAAGAAATAGACAAACCCACAAGGGAGTAGACCATTTAACATACCAAGTAGAAAAAAGCTCAAAAGAGACTGATTTCTAAGCAGAGATTTGAAACTCTGTTGATACCAAATAGATTTGGAAAATGAATGCTCTATAATATGTAAGAACTTTGTCTTGCCTAATAGGGATAACCCTGCTAAAATCATAGCAACTCCTGCTACTATCCACAAAACACCATTTGCTGTATTGGAGAAGGATGCTACACCACCTAGATAACCAAACATCGCTCCTAGTGTCATATAAGTAAGTACTCTACCAAAAGAGTAGAATAGATGAGAGATTGCCTGTTTGGTTTTGCCCCATTTTTGGTCAATCTTAGTTCCAGAGTATGCTATGACGATTCCACCACACATTCCTATACAGTGACCAAATGAGCCTAAAAAAGCGATAGTCATTATAGATAAAATATCAATGGTTTCCATTTTTGCCCTTTAGTAGTTCTCTTCTGATAGTTGGATTTGCCATGGTCTCTCCTCTTAGTGTAAATAGTTGCATCTCTCTAAAAGAGATAAGTCCATCTCTATTTTTCTCATATGCTCCAAAACCATACTCCATTGGAGTCTTTTCATTTCGTGTATAGTGTGCAACTCTACCATCTATCCATCTTTTGGTATCACGAGCGTGTACCCATATTGTTGCATCTTTTTTAAAAGATTTCTGCTCCAACCATTTTATCATACCACCATGGTCATGAAAAAACCAAGTTTTTCCATCAGGTGCTACTACTTGTGAAGCGTACTCTATAGAGTCTATTACCATACCACAATCACTATCTTGAAAATGATTTAGTACAATAGGTATAGGTTTTTTTGCTATATTCCCCTCTAAAATGGTTACCATATGCTGTTTGTTAGATATTGTTATGAAAATTGTGACAATTACTGTTAGAAATGTAACAATTATCAATATGGGCTTTATAATTTTCATATAACTCCTAATTTTTTAGATTAATAATACTATTTATTAGTTAATTTTCTGTTAAATTTAAAAAAAATGAAAAAAAATGGAAAAAAAAATAACATTTCTTAGTATTGTTAAATTTTATTAAAGTTAAATCTTGTTATAATTCTCTTGTAACGACGCATAAGTCTCTAGTATCCCCCTATTTCTAAATCGCTAGAGATTAGACTTAGTCTGGTGTGTCGTTGCACTTTTTCAACGGTATACTTACTCTTTAGTATCCCCCTATTTCTAAATCGCTAAAGATTAGATTTTATTCTCGTATACCGTTGACCCTTCAAATTTTCCTTTTTCTCTATTTTTTATAACTCTCTCATATCCATCAACTATACCATTAAGAGCTATATAGATACCCTGTTGCTCTAATCTCTGCATATACCCATAAGCTAGAGCTAGATTTGCAGTGGCTTCAATAGGATTTATAGAGAATGGAACCATAGCACCCGTTAGAATTATCTCTCTATTTAGTTTAGCATTAGCTAAATATAGAGCTGTTTTATCTATGGTATCTGTACCATGTATCACTATTATACTTCTAAAGTTAGATTTTTTTATAGTTTGGAGTATCTCTTCTCTATCATTTGGAGTCATATCCAAGCTATCTTTGCCAATAATATTTATAGCTTCTAATTCAACAAGCCACTCTTTTGCAATATTCGTTAAAGCAGTTCCATCTTTTTCTATATCTAAACTACCAGTTAAAGGGTTATATATCTTATTAAATGTCCCACCTGTATCTATAATTAATATTTTTTTCACTATTCAAAAGCCTTAATCTAAAAATTTATACAATATTCTATCTAATCGTGCTAAAATACGAAATTAATTTTAAAATGGAGAGAATCATATGATAATGAAAGGCAAAAAAGGAATCATCCTTGGAATAGCAAATAAGAAATCTATAGCTTATGGTATCGCAAAAGCGTGTCAAGAGCAGGGAGCAGAGATGGCAATCACATTTTTAAATGAGAGATTTGAGAGAAAGTTAGCACCAATTGCAGAGGATTTGGAGTGTGGAGCTAGATTTTATCCATGTGATGTCTCTAAGCCAGAGGAGATAAAAGCTCTAAGAGACTCTATTGAGCAGGATATGGGTGAGATTGATTTTATTGTTCACTCTATAGCTTTTGCTCCAAAAGAGGGGCTTGGTGGTAGATTTGTAGATATTCCAAAGAGTGCTTTTGATATTGCTATGGATATTTCAGTATATTCGCTTATAGAGGTAGTCAGAGAGTTGAAGCCTGTCCTCTCTAGTAACTCCTCAGTATTGACACTTACTTATTTTGGTGGAGTTAAGTATGTACCAAACTATAATCTAATGGGTGTAGCAAAGGCAGCACTTGAGATGACAGTGAGATATTTAGCAGAGGATTTAGGAAAAGATGGAATTAGAGTCAATGCAGTATCAGCAGGTCCAATCAAGACATTAGCTGCGGCAGGGATTGGTGATTTTTCATTTTTGCTCAAATGGAATTCTGCTCATGCACCTCTCAAAAAAAATGTAACTATTCATGAGGTTGGAAATTCTGGTATGTATCTGCTTTCGGATTTGAGTTCAGCTGTAACTGGTGAGATACACTATGTGGATAATGGATTTAATATTATGGGACTACCTGCTGTTGATTTTGATGAAAAAGGTAAAGCTACTATTGCTTGGAATGGAACAGATAAAATTTAATGAAAAATTCAGATGCTTATATAGTGAAAAAGGCTTTTTTCGATAAGGTTATAACTATATATGGGCGTAATGCTGTGGCAGAGGCTTTGGAGGATAACTCTATTGTTATTCATAAACTTCACTTTTCAGATTCAAATAGAGACTCTACTCAATTAGATAGTATGGTCAAGATAGCCAAAAGACGGAATATAAAGATAGCTTATCATAACAAAAAAGCTCTCTCTCGTATCTCTAAAAACGCTAAACAAGACCAAGGTGTGGCACTTGATATTGTTTTAGAAAGAGCTATGAGTGAAGATAAGTTTTTGGAGAGATATAGTCAATATAGAGTTATGGCTCTTGATGGTATTCATAACCCACAAAATTTGGGTATGATTATCCGTTCTTGTTCAGCGGGTGATATAGATGCTATTATTTTACCTACTAAAAATTCAGCACAGATTTCTCCTCTAGTTATCAAAGCTAGTGTAGGTACTCTCTTTCGGATACCTATTATAAAAACCAACAACTTAACTATGACATTAGAGAGGTTCAAATCTCTAAACAGCAAACTATATACACTCTCTTCTCATGCAAAAAACTCATATAGGGATGAAAAGTATAGTAGTAAAACAGTCTTTATATTAGGGAATGAGAGTGATGGTGTTAGCAGAGAGATAGAGTCTCTATCTGATGTCTCTATCTCAATTCCCATGAAGAGAGGTGTTGAGTCACTCAATGTAGCTGTTACAGCTTCTCTGTTAGCCTTTTTATAAAAAACTATATATTTTTTCTAAACTTTAATCAATCTTTATTAATCATATTGATATAATATTTTTAATATTAAATTAAGGAAAAGATATGTTAAAGAGAGATGAACTTTATATAGATAAAAATAAGCCTAAAATATTATTAATATTTACTCTATTTTTTGTTACTTTTGCAATAGGATACCTAGTATATAATATCTGCAAAAATAGTAATTACAGTATAAAAGGAACAAAGGTATTGGGTGTTAGTTATATACCTAAAGATAAAAATAAAAAAGAGGATTTAACTAAGAATTCTATAGTTGAGTATAACAAGAAGAGTAATATCTCAAATGTGGATGACAAAGATAAGTACGAAGATGTAGTATTGGTAGATGATAAAGGTGAATATAGAGATGTCACAGTAGTAGATAATAGAGATAAAGGACAGACAAAAACAGTTACGGTGAAAAATTCTATCTAATATGCAATTGAGTTTGCATATTTATAAAAAGTGATAAATTATGTTGTTTTTTAGTTTTTATTGTGTATAATTATTATATTAAACTTTTAAGGAGTTTTTCAAATGCACATAATACTAAGAGATAGAAGAGAGATATTTACACTATCAGGTAGAGAGGTAACTCTATCCAAAAATGATGAGACTATAAGTCGTATTGATACTCATGGGCATATAATATACTATAATCAGACATTTTCCAAAATTTCTGGTTATACAAAACAGGAGCTTCTCCGTACACCATATAGTATATTACAACATTCTGATATGCCCAAAGCAGTTTTTTACTTTATTTGGCAAACTCTATTAGCAGGTAACTCTACTCATGCTATTATAAAAAATCTTACAAAAGAGGGGAATTACTACTGGGAGTTAATAGAATTTTCTGCTCAAAAAGATAATAAAAATAGTACAATATCTTTTTTGGCAAAAGGAAAACAGGTTCCTAAAGAGGCGATAATAGAGATAGAACCCTTATATAACAGGTTATTAGATAATGAGAAAAAATATAATCTATCTAGTTCTATAAAATATCTTTTAGCTTTTTTAAACTCTAATAATAGAGCAACATATAATGACTATATATGTGATATATCACGAGAGAAGAGGAGTAGTCTTCTTTCTAGCTTAAAATTTCAAATTGATAATTATAGAAATTAATAATTTTCACACTTGGTACACACTATTTACACTAGTATTAATATATGTTAAGGCAAAAAGATATATAATAGTAGTCATATCTCTGAAGGGGAGTCTATGAAGGAAGTATTAATTGTAATATTATCTGCTGTTGTTGGGTATATCGTATTGTCAGCATTCTCTGTCAGTGATACGCCAGGAGAGGCTGTACGTAGGATTTTGGAGCGTCCTACAAATGACATGAAACAGAAACAGGAGTTAGATTTAATAAAAGCTGAAAAAGAGCATGAACAGAGGCTTACAGAGCTTCAAAATGAAAGAGTCTTAGGAATTACGCGTATTGAAAAAGAGAATGATACAAAAGTGAGGTTAAAGGAGATAGATTCTGAAAAAGATAGTAAATTAGCAGAGATAAAGTATGACTCAGTTAATAAGCAGAAAGAGGAAGATAACAAAATGTTGATTGCTATCTCTCTCTTAGCATTTATCCTCATCTATGTATATTTAAAATATCAAAAGAGTTTAGCCGAAGATGAGCTTGAAAAAGAGAAAGAGTACAAAGATATGTTAGCAAAAAAAGAGTATGCTGAGAGAATATTGGCAATTGTAGCGACAGGTAACATATCAATCGAAACAGAGCATAAGCTTTTGAAGATTTTAGATGAACTAAATAACCCACAGATTCATACAAACAATCCAAACAATCACCTTATCCAACACCCAAATCCTGATATAGAACAACTTCCTCTTCAAAGAAATAGGTAGTTTTTTTTTAATATATAGAGACAAGTGTCACTCAAAATAGCTTGTCTCAAAAGGTAACATAAAGAGTTATTGGTGTAATAATTGTGGATTATTCAAAACACAATTACACAAAATAGGCTATCCTACTATCAGTGAAGAAACCTCTCACTTAAATCAAAATTAACAAGGGGACTAAATGGCAGCAGTAATGACAGCTCCTGAAAATACTCCAGTATGGGTTGATACAGCAAGATGTAAGGCCTGTGATATATGCGTTGACGCATGTCCAGCTGGTGTGCTTTCTATGAAGGCAGAACCAACTTCAACACTTGGTGCGATGATTAGTGTAATCGCTCCTGAATCATGTATCGGATGTAATGAGTGCGAACTCTCGTGTCCTGATTTTGCTATATATGTAGCAGAGAAAAAAGAGTTTAAATTTGCAAAATTAACTAAAGAGTCAAAAGCTAGACAAGAGGCAATTGCAAACAATAGATATAGATTGCCATCAGATTACAAGGAGGCTAACTAATGTCAGCAACAAGAGAAATCATATCAACTGGTAACGACCTTGCTGCAATTGCAGCGGTTGATGCTGGGTGTACATTTTTTGGTGGGTATCCACTAACACCTTCAAGTGAAGTTATGCACACTATTTCAGACCTTCTACCAAAGGTTGGTGGTACAGCAATTCAAATGGAAGATGAGATAGCAGGTATCTGCTGTGTTATTGGTGCGGCTATGAGTGGTGTTAGAGCATTAACAGCAACTTCTGGTCCTGGAGTATCTCTAAAAGCAGAAAATTTAGGTTTGGCTCAGATGGCAGAAGTACCATTGGTACTTGTAAATGTTATGAGAGGTGGTCCATCAACTGGTCTTCCAACTCGTGTATCACAAGGTGACATTAAACAAGCAAGTAATCCATCTCATGGTGATTATCGTTCCATTACACTATGTGCTGGTAACTTAGCAGAGTGTTATACAGAAACAGTTAGAGCATTCAACTTAGCTGATAGATTTATGCAACCTGTAATTGTACTTCTTGATGAGACTATTGGACATATGCATGGAAAAGCAATAATTCCAACAACAGAAGTTGTAAAAGAAGAAATTGTTCTCAGAAAAATATTTGATGGACCAGCAGAAGATTACAAACCTTATGAGTGTGAGCCGACAGCTCCAGCAGTACTTAATCCAATGTTTGAAGGTTATAGATACCACTATACAGGTCTTCATCATGATGCTATGGGATTCCCAACAGAAGAGATTGAAACTTGTAGAAAGCTGATTCAAAGACTTGAAGACAAAGTTATGGCTCACCAAGATGAGATTGAACTTAATGAAGAGTTTATGATGGATGATTTAACAGGTGAAGAGGGTGAAGTTCTAATTATAGCTTATGGTTCTGTTTCACTTGCGGCAAAAGAGGCAATTAGACACCTTAGAGCAGATGGAATTAAAGCTGGACTATTTAGACCAATTACTATTTGGCCAAGTCCAGCTGAAAAAATTAAAGAGCATACAAGTAAAATTAAAAATGTTCTCTGTGTTGAACTAAATATTAGACAATATACAGAAGAGATTGAGAGAGCTTCAGGTAGACTTGATATTGAGGGTTTATATAAAGTTAATGGTAGAGCAATCTCTCCTTATGAGATTGTAAATAAAGTAAAAGAGGTATTCTAATATGGCATTTAATTATGATAAATACTTAAGAACAGAAAAAATGCCAACACTATGGTGTTGGGGATGTGGTGATGGTGTTATTCTCAAATCATTCATTAGAGCTATTGATAAATTGGGAATAGACAAAAATGATATGTGTCTAGTTTCAGGAATTGGTTGTTCTGGTAGATTCTCATCTTATGTTGATATGAATACAGTTCATACAACTCATGGAAGAACAGTAGCATATGCTACAGGAATTAAACTAGCTAATCCTGATAAACATGTCGTTTGTGTAGCAGGTGATGGTGATGCGTTAGCAATTGGTGGTAACCATACAATTCATGGTTGTAGAAGAAATATTGATATTACAATGATTATTATTAATAACTTTATCTATGGTCTTACTAACTCTCAAACCTCTCCAACAACACCACAAGGTATGTGGACAGTTTCTCAAAAAGCAGGTAATATTGACCCTACTTTTAATACTTGTAAATTAGCTATTGCAGCAGGTGCTTCTTTTGTAGCTAGAGAGACTGTAAATTCTCCTAAGAGACTTGAAAAAGTTATTAGACAGGCATTAGAACATAAAGGTTTTGCATTGGTTGAAGTTCTCTCTAACTGTCATATTAACCTTGGTAGAAAAAATAAAATGAACTCTGCTATGGCAAACCTTGATTGGATTGACAGTATTACAGTTTCTCAAAAGAAATATGATAGATTAAGTCCTGAAGAGCAACTAAATCTTCTTCCTACAGGTGTTTTACATCAAAATACAGAAGTAGCAGAGTATTGTGATATGTATAAAGAGATTCAAAAAGTACATCAGGGTGAGAGAAAGAAAATCACACAAGATGACTTTGAGAAAAAGATATAAGGAGGATACATAATGGCACGAACATTAATGAGATTTACAGGCGTTGGTGGACAAGGTGTTCTTCTA
>CAZSHP010000077.1:0-9616 GCA_964606545.1 uncultured Sulfurovum sp.
AAATTTCCAAAGTTGCAAAACTACCAACAAAGTATGGTATATTTAATATAAAAGCCTTCAAAGAGGGGTGTAGAGAACATCTAGCTATATTTACTGATAATCTAAGCGATACTCCTATAGTTCGCATACACTCCGAATGTTTAACAGGTGATGCTCTAGGCTCTATAAAGTGTGATTGTGGTGAGCAACTGAGATTTGCTGAGAGACTTATAGCCTCTGATGGGGGAATGATAATCTACCATCGACAAGAGGGGCGAAATATTGGACTGCTTGGAAAAGTAAATGCTTATGCCCTACAAGATACTGGACTCAACACTGTTGAGGCGAATCATCAACTTGGATTTAGAGCAGATGAGAGAACTTATGAGATTGTTGAGACTATTTTAAACCATTTCGAGATAAAAAAGATACGGCTTTTGACCAATAATCCCAAAAAGATGAGTTCATTAAGCTCTGTAGAGATTGTGGAGAGGATACCTATCAAGATAGCCTCAAATCCATATAATGAGGATTATTTAAATGTTAAGAAAGAACAACTCGGACACCTCTTATAGAGAGAATAGTAAAAAACTAAGAGAAGATATACTATCTGCTGATATATCTCTTGATAATAGACAGATTGGACAACTAAAAGAGTTTACCTCTCTACTGAAAAAGTGGAATCAGATTCACAACTTAACAGGTGCAAAGAGTACAACGGATATATACGCAAATATCTTAGATTCCCTCTACCCTTATACTTTTATAAAAAAACCAAACTCTCTATTGGATGTAGGAACAGGAGCTGGTTTTCCTGGATTGATATTAGCTATTGGTTATCCAGAGTCTCATACTATTTTGTGTGAACCACGAAATAAACGAGCCTCATTTTTAAAATTTGTAGCTATGGAGTTGAAGTTAGATAGTGTAGAGGTGATAAAAAAAAGAGTAGAGGATTATCACGCGAGTGAGCCTTTTGAGCTTATAACATCCCGTGCTGTTACAAATACCAAGATGCTCCTCTCTATAACCGAACATCTAAGGGATGATGATACTAGACTGCTCTTCTACAAAGGGGAACAGATATTCTCTGAACTTGAACTAGTAGATTCACCTATATATTATGATATAATAGAGAAGAACAAGAGAAACTATCTCTATATTAAAGGATAATAAGTGCTACTAAAATTGATAATATTTGCCATTGTTGCTACTATTATTTATAGATTTCTAGGTGGGAGAGTTCCACTTATTGATAAGAAGAAGAGAGGCGATGAAAAACATGAATTTGGCAAGATAGAGACTACAAGTGAGTGTGCAAATTGTCACACATACATGACAGAGGATGATGCTATTATCTATCAAAAAAAAGCATACTGCTCCCAAGAGTGTCTGAAAAAAGCTCAATCATTATAACAATGAAGATATTTAACCACCCATGGATAGAGTCCAAACCTTTTGAGATAATCAAATCTCAAGAGGATATAAAAAACACCCCTCCAAATAGTATAGTTTTAATCCCTTCTCTCTCTCGCTATTTAGACCTTGCAAAGTATTGTCAAATAAATAGAGTTCTATATTGTGTTAGAGTTGATAGTATCAAAGATGCTATCTTTGCTAATCTTTTGGGAGCTAAATATACCATCTCATCTAAAAAACTAGCAAAAGAACTCATACCTATAGCTCAAAATTATCTATTTGATACTCAAATCTTGGCAGAGATAGAGAGGGATAATGAGATTGAGGAGATGGCAAAAGTCAATGTAGATGGAGTATATTTTACATCTTATAATTTATGATGTTTTAAGAAAGTTCTGAAAATGGTCAGGTAGTTATAATCCTCAAAGAGATAAAATAACAATCTAAAACAGAAACCGAGGTAAAAAGTGGAAGAAGCATCAAAAATATTAGATACAAAAGGCAAACTACTTAGCGAAATCTACTTTGACCTACAACGCCACTTTGAGGCTAAATATGGAGAGAATACTCTAATACTTATAGAGATAGGTAGTTTTTTTGAGCTGTATGAGGTCAACAATGATGAGATGAAGATAGGCAAAGCCAAAGAGATAGCTGGGTTACTAAATATTCAACTCACTCGTAAAAACAAAGCTATATTAGAAAACTCTATCAAAAATCCTCTCCTAGCAGGTGTACCTACTGTATCTATAGAGAGATATATAGCTAGACTTATCTCTGCAAAAAAATATACTATTGTTATTGTCAAACAAAAAGGTGTCCCACCAAAAATCAAACGCTACATCTCTAATATTATCTCCCCTGGGACAAATTTTGAGTATCAAACAGAGGCGACAGAGAACAATATAGTCTCTATTGTAATAGATGAGAACCAAGGCATCTACTCTGTAGGATACTCTGCTATAGATGTGACTACAGGCAAGACAATTACCAATGAGATGCACTCTAGTCGCGAAGATAAAACACATGCACTTGATGAACTATTCAACCTACTTCAGACCTACACTACAGCAGAGGTTATCGTAACACTAGATAATAAAAATATAGATAGAGAGTGGATAAACTCCTATTTAGAACTCGCCCTCTTTCACACCTCTTATAATGAAAAGCGATGCAAGATAAACTATCAAAATGAACTATTTAGCAGAGTCTATCAGATAAACTCGTTTCTATCGGCTATTGAGTATTTGGATTTGGAGAGACACCCATATACTACTGAATCATTGGCTATTTTGATTGAGTTTATTATAGAGCATGATGAGCTAATCACCCAAAAGATGAATCGCCCTATATTCTTGGGTTTGAGTAGGTATCTCTATCTAGGAAACAATGCACTAGAGCAACTAGGAGTCATCTCACGAAACCCCTCAGAGCTTACACTTCTAAATCTAATAGATAGAACCTCTACAGCATTTGGCAGACGGCTACTCAAAGAGAGGCTACTATCACCTATTGTTGATAGGGATATACTAGAGAAACGGTATGATTTATCAGAGAAGCTCATAGAACATAGCAATCAGTACGATACCCACCTAAAAAATATCTATGATTTAGAGAGGATTACCCGTAGGATAAAACTCCAAAAACTACACCCTGTAGAGCTTACATATGTCACCTCATCACTCTATGCTATAGCCAAACTTCTTAGAGATGCTACCAAAAATAATATAGAGTATGACCATAACCTACAGGACAAAGTGGATGAGTTTATCAAATATCTCTCTACTACATTTGAGCTAAATATATGTGCTAGGTTTCGTATAGAGCAGATAAGCGATAATCTCTTTAGAGAGGGTATCTATCCTACTATTGATACTATTTTAAATAGACAAAAAAGAGAGATGAATAGGCTAAAAGAGGTCTCTACTTATATAGAGTCTCTATTTGACAAGGATAGAGTTCCTAAAAATACAAAAAACTCTATTTGTGATATTCGATACCTAGAGAGTGAAGGGTATAGTATAAATCTAACCAAAAATAGATTTACAATGATAGAGACAGAACTAAAAGAGTCCTTTGTTACTATAGATGGGGAGCATCATTTTTTCAAAGATTTTCGCTACAAACATCTCAAAAATTCAGTTAAAATCAACTCCCCTCTATTTGAAGAGATAACAAGAAACTATGAGACAAATCAGATAAAACTAGTCTCTTTGGTCAAGGAGCGTTATCTACAGAGTCTAAATGAGATAGAGAATAGATTCTCTCGTCTACTAGATGAGCTTATAGTATTTATAGCCGATATAGATGTAGCTATCTCCAACGCCAAGTGTGCAAAATCTATGAATCTAACCCGTCCAATTATAGTAGAGGAGGTAAATAGTTATGAAGCTGTAGGACTAAGACACCCTATTATAGAGGCAAATGAGCAGATGGGAGTCTATATACCTAATGATATATATCTGGGTAGTGGAGTAGAGACAAAACATAACCATATAACTCTAAATGCAAGTGGTGGAGAGGCTGTAAATGGAATCCTACTATATGGGATAAACTCTTCAGGTAAATCATCACTAATGAAGAGCATAGGGTTATCAGTGATAATGGCACAAGCAGGTTTTTTTGTCCCTGCTGTAGAGTTAAAATTTGGAATGTATGATAAACTATTTACTAGAATAGTCTCAAAAGATAACCTCTACAAAGGTCTCTCAACATTCTCTGTAGAGATGATGGAGCTAAAAAATATATTTAATCGTGCTAGTAGCAGAAGCCTAATACTAGGTGATGAGATTTCACAAGGTACAGAGACTGAATCGGGACTAGCAATCGTAGCAGGAGCGATACTCAAACTACTAGAGCTAAAATCTACATTTATATTTGCTACTCATCTACATCAGCTCAAAAATGTAGAGGAGCTTCAGAAAATCTCATCTCTTATATTTCTACATCTAGGTGTCAAATATGATGAGCAGAGCGATACACTGATATATAACCGTCAACTACAACTAGGTATGGGAAGCTCACTATATGGTTTAGAGTTTGCCAAATCCCTACATATGGATGAGAGTTTTCTAAAAAATGCCTACTCTATTAGAGAGAGGCTTATAGGCAAAACTTCTGAACTCAAAAAACTAACAAAGAGAAAAAGAAGCAGATACAATAAAAACCTATTTGTAACCAAATGTGCTTTGTGTAGTGAAGAGGTTGAGGATATTCACCATATCATCCCTCAACAGTTAGCAGATGAGGATGGCAAGATAGGAGCTATGGACAAAAATCATAAATATAATCTAATTCCTGTATGTAAAAAACACCACGATATGATACATAAGGGAGAGATTATGATTACAGGTTTCGTGATGACTTCTAAAGGTATAAAACTACATTATAGCGAGAAGCAAACAGTAAGTAATACTTTTTAACAATTAAAACACAATTCAAAGTTATCATACGAAAATATAAATAGAAAGGATTTAAGATGAATATTACTATGTTATTACTAGTGTTATCAACTATTGGGTTACTATTTTTGCATTTTATAATGAAAAACAATGAGAAAAGAAGAGAGAATTTGAATATCGTAAAAGAGGGAAATAGACTTCATTTCTTTCTTAGTGATGACCATTTTCTATCTATAAAATTAGAAGATGAGGCTATTCTAACTAACAATATTACTAGAAATATTAGCCATAGTATCAAAAATATAAATGGAAATATAAGAAAAGTAAGTTTTGTAAATTTTAGAAATGAACTATTAAAAGATAAACTTTATAGCATATTAGAACTAGAAAAAGTTTAAAAAATAAAAAAAATTATATTTTTATTCATTAAATTACCATATTCAACTTAATTTTTATACTTTTTTCTATATTATATTATTTAAAAAAGTTGGTTTTATGAGAAGTGGAGATAAAAATAGATTGTTGAAAAGTAAATTAAACTATATCATTGAGGAGCATATAGATGGGGGAGCCGAAGAGCTAACAAAGGTTTTTGGTTATGAGAGACAGAATGCTATAAGCAATATGTGTTCAAATAACTCTAAAAACTCTGTTGTCAAAAAGGTACATATGGAGAGTATTGAGCGACACTATCAGATTCCTCTATCTATATGGAGTCAAGATATTCCTATGAATAAAAACATAATACTAGAGCTTATATATGAGTATAGGCTCAAATTGAGACAAATAGAGAGCGAAAAACAGGAGTATTTAAAGTATAAAGAGCTTCTAAAAGAGGGTTCTTTGAATTTTGCAGATAGAGATACTATCTTTCAAAAAAATAGAAAACTATTTGAGAAGCTTAGGGGGTTATGGTATGCTTATCTATATGCGAGTAACCCTAAAAGTGCAGAGAAGACAGAAGGAATTTGGATAGTAAAGACAACTATCTATGATGACTACTCTGTAGTTGACTATTGGGAAAACAAGGGTTATCTGAAAATAGGTAAACATGAGAGTCTTATTATCAAAGAGTCCTATGATAATGATGACTTAACAGTTATTCGTTTTCCCAATAGACAAGTCCCATCACAAAATTTTCGTTTTGTAATTATCTCTAATCAAAACAATACAGCACATGAGATGGTAAATTTTGGGTTCTATTCACGCAAGAGATACTCTGCACAAGAGGCAAAAAGGATTCTAGGGGATATAAGTAAATCTCAATTAAAATTAGATTTAGATTTTAATGATAGAATAAATAAAGAGGGAGTTGTCCCGAGATAAAAATAAAAAAGGTGGATTAACTATGTGCAAAACTCTTCTATTAGCTTTCTGTATACTGCTATTTACAGCATGTGGTGGAGCAGAACATGAAGCGAGAGAGGAGAAGCGTCTCTATTTTATAGACTCTCCTACTAATGGAGTAGATTATAGATGTGGAGAACGCCAAGGCGTAACTAAAACAGTTATAGATAACTCCACTACAAAACATGGTGTTTTAACCTGTATATACTCTCCAGTTACTCTAAGTTTAGGTTCATTAGAGTTAGGAACTATTGATACTATTACAGATAATCAAAAAATATATCCACAAGATTTAGTACCATCTTTTGATGGAGATTTCAATAATGAAGAGGTACTAAAAATAGCTATACTACTACAATCTCTCGATGATAAAAATAGTAGTGACCATATCAATATATCTACTGAAATAAAAGATAAAATAGCAATACATAGACTAGATGAGTTAACGATAGAGGAGTTATATCTTGAGATTAGAAAAATGGGCATTATACCTGTAGCGAAGCATGAGGCAAAAATACATCTTCTTCTAAATACAGATAATAGTAATGGTAGTAGAAAACCTAAAATTAAAGCATTTGAAGAGGATATATCAGTCTCACTAAGTGTAGGAAGTACTATTGGTAAACTCTCTATAGATAGTGGAGGTGGAACAATTATTCCACCTCTAATCCTATCAGGAGATAATAGTAAAAAATTTAAACTTAACTCAAATGGTAGATTGACCCTCATAAGTACATTAGATAATCCCAAGTTATGTAGACTTACAGTTACAGCAAATAATGAGTTTGGCTCTACGACTCAAAATATAACTATTCATATCAAAGAGGGTGGAAAGATAGGAAAAGCACAGATGGGACGACTATCAGATGCTACAGTTAAAATATTTAAACTAAATCCAAATGGAGATAGGGAGCTAATTGCTACTAGTAGAACAAAATCTACAGGTGGATTTAATCAAATAGGAAACTTTGAGTTAAAAAGTGAACTTCTCGAAGACCACAGCTTCTATCTATATGAGGTCAGTGATGGCATGGATATAGATATATATGATAGTGGTATAGTCGATAACAACTCCACCCAAAATAGAGGAAAACTAAGACTCCTTACTAAAGGTATTTGGGTCAAAAATGCTATGAACAAAATTAGAGTTACACCTCTCTCAGAGATGCTATATACATATGTAGAGAGTCTGGGATATGATAGATTGGAGGAGAAACTAAATAGATATGCTAAAATACTATTAAAAGAGTCATTGGATTGTGACTATGATGTTGATGCCCAAGATATTATAATCTTTGACCCAACAGAAGATAAAAATGCTCTATATCATACTCTAAGATATAATGATACTTATGGTCAGATAGTTGAGTTGATTAGGGCAGGAGATGAGAACTATAGAGAAAAACTCTTCTCTGCTTATATAATTGAATCTTTTCAAGCTAATGCTGTTGAGATTGTTGGCTCTTCTATATATACGGCTGATATGTTAGGCTCTGGGGAGTTTTGTATATATGATTTGGATACAAAAGAGAGAATTAGTTGTCTAAAACTACCATATACCCCCTACCAAGAGGATACTCATGTAGTTTATGTTAATTTATCAGAAAAAGAGGTTAGAGTAGGTAGTTTGAGTGATTGGTCTTATGAAATTAATATAAAAAATCAGAAGAAGCCCTTTTTAGTTAATGAACCGTTTATAATATACTCAATTTTATCAGGAAATTTTAATAGAGTAGCAATAGGTAAAAGTAATAGTCAAAATCTATTCTCTACAGATAGAGTAACATATTTTTATGATATCTCTTTAGATAAAGATAAGACCAAGATAATAAAATTTTTTACTATAGATACAAAAAAAGAGATATATCAGTATGAGTTTGATTCAGGGCTATTGACTATTGATAGTCTATGGGCATATCAGGACTATCTCTTTGTTATAGGAGATAAAAAGATACATATATTTACAGAGCAAGATGGCAAAATGAGATTAAAACATATCTATGATAAAAGAGAGATTAGAGGTAATATTATCGGTATAGAGGAGAGTATATTATATATTTTGCTTCATGATAGATTAACACTTATAGACATCTCCTCAGTAGAAAATCCAAAATGGATTGAGGATATAAGAGTCCCTTTTGAGTATAAATTGGGAATAAAGACAAATGGTAAATATATCACTACTGGCTCAAAAATAGTAGATATAGAAACACTTAAATCATTCTCTAATAGATAGACTCTATGGTTAGAGTGCTATCTAAAGACTACTCTAGTCATTTAATGTTTGAGAACTTCTACACATACCCATTAAATGCTCTAGTGGGTCACAGCCTTGAACTGTAGTAATATCTTTTGTTTTACTTTTTGTAACTGTAGTAGTATCTGACAAAGTAGTAGAAGCAACACCTAAACTCCCTAAAATAGCAATAATTCCAATAGCTTTAATAATTTTTTTCATAAATATCCTTTTTTTATATAATCTTAAACAGTTAAAAAAATATAGGAACTCCTTAGAAGAGAGCATACATATAACAAGCTATCAATCTGTATGCGTAAATACTTCCTGAAGGATTTACTATAAGTAAATCAAAAGTAGTATGCTCTCATATAAGGAGTCCTATTTTTTCACCTCATTTCCGTTTGTTATGTGGTATTATATGAGCTATATCACTAGATGAGAGTAATTATTTGGTGTAATGTAGATGGTGCATATATATAGTTTTTTTCTTTTAATTGTGATGGTTTGTATCTAGTGGGTGTAGGTTATGTAGAGTATTATAGTGCTAGAGTAACACCCATATAGATAGAGTATATTTTCTCTCTTAGGGTAGCCCTTGGGAGAGTATCTCCTACTCGGGATTTAACATCTAATTTTTTAAAATCAGATTGCCAATAGTCTGCTCTTAGAGTAAAAAATAGATTTGAGAAAACTCTATAATTATATCCCATACTAAGTTTAGCTCCAAAAGCAAAACTACTATCATCTACAAAACTATCTTGTAGCTTACTATTTATACTCTCCTGCATCTCCACTTGGACTTTGCTATATAGAACTCCTCCATTTATAAACCATGAACTATCTCTATTATTCTCTTTTTTCTGACTATAGACTAGAGAGAGGGCGACATCTTGACTCCTATAGCTAAAAAAACTAGAGTAGTAGTTATAGGAGTAGTAGCTATCCACTGCATCCAAAGAGCTAACTCTAAATACCCCATTAACTCTCCAAGCATCACTATCACTCTCTTTTAGTGTATAGTTACTATAGATAGAGTACTCCTCTCTATCTATCTCTGCTCTATCCCCCAAACCTCTATCTGTCTGATTAATAATCATATTAGAACCAAACTCATCTACTACAAACTTCGAATAGATACCCCACATCCAATCATCATAAGAGTATGAAGCCCCAAAGGTAAACTCTAAAATATCATAATCTATAGCACTATCTATCTCACTAGAGTGAAGTT
>CAZSHP010000078.1:0-9465 GCA_964606545.1 uncultured Sulfurovum sp.
AACGCAGAGACTGACTATCTTCCATATACCAAAGAGTATGAGATGGAAGTGGGCAAGGATGAGCTAGTTCTTGACTTGATGAATCGAATCAAGTGGGAACATGATGGAAGCTTCTCCTATCGCCGTTCATGCCGTCATGGTATATGTGGAGCTTGTGCTATCAAGGTAAATGGGAAACCTGTCTTGGCATGTAAACAGAATGCAATCGAGTTGCTTAACCTATTTAATAATAATATTACTTTGGAACCTCTTAGCAAAAAAAGAGTTGTCAAAGATATGATTATTGACAAGAGTGATTTTTGGGAAAAACACTCTGCTATCAAACCATATATTGTAACAGATATTGACCCAAGACCAGAAAAAGAGACTAAACAATCAATAGAGGAGTTTGAGTCTCTACTAGATTCAGACTTATGTATTCAATGTGGTGCATGTCACTATGCCTGTCCTGCACTACAAGCAAACGAAGATTACCTCGGGCCTGCTGCTCTAAACGCTGCGTTTAGATTTACAGCAGATACTAGAGATGAAGCAGGAAAAGAGAGATTAGAGATAGTCTTTGCTACAGGTGAAGGTGTTTGGGATTGTGTCAAGTGTAATGAGTGTGCAGAAGCATGTCCAAAAGAGATTAATCCAATCCAAAAAATCGGCAGACTCCACAATATGCAGTTTGAACAAAAAGTAGCTAGAAGTAATGTAGCTACTCGCCATGCAGAGGGATTTGTACGAAGTATTAGAAAACACGGTTTCCTTGATGAGGCAGATATAGTAGTCTACTCTGAGGGTTACTTAGGAATGTATAAACACCTAAAAACAGCTATCAAAATGATGAAAGCAGGTAAAATCCACTGGCAAGATGGTGCTCCTTGGATTGATAATATGCCAAAAATCAAAAACTTAGACGAGGTTCAAAAACTAATTGACATCTCTATGACAAACAAACTATAAGGAGAGAGGATGAGCAAATTAAGATATGCACTATTTACAGGATGTACAGCCAAACAGTCAACCCCTGAACTACTATCGTCTACTCTCGCAGTAGCTGATAAGTTGGGGATTGAGATTAATATTTTAGAAGAGGCTAGTTGTTGTGGAGCTAGTCACCTACAGGATTTTGATGAGTTTCTAGCTCATGTACTAAATGCTAGAAATATCTGCTATGCAGAAAAATTGGGTATGACTATGATTACTATCTGTAACACATGTCAACTAAACTCTGCTATGACAAAACACGCCCTTGACAGTGACCCAGAGCTAAAAAAGAGAGTCAATCAAAAACTAAGAGAGGTAGGATTAGAGTATAAAGGAACAAGCGAAGTAAAACACTTCCTATATTGTCTAATAGATGAGTATGGTTTGAATAAAATCAAAGACAAAGTAGTTACACCACTAAGTAACTTCAATATCGCTCCATTCTATGGATGTCACAATATTCGCTCAACTGACCAACACCACTCCAAAACATATGGAGAGAACGCTTATGTACCAACTTCACTAGATAGATTAATAGATGCCCTAGAGGGTCATCCTGTTGATTATGAGAGTAAAAATAAGTGTTGTGGATTTCATGTCGAACTCCAAGCCACACACACAAGTGAAGTTTTAACGGGAAATGCCCTACTTGACGCAGTTGATAATAATGCAGATATGGTTGTAACTCCATGTCCACTATGTCACCTCAAAATGGATACCTATCAAGATGATGTAAGCAAAGTTATGGGTAGAGATGTAGAGATTCCAGTCCTTCACATGCCTCAAATGGTAGCCCTAGCTCTTGGAGCTACAGAGAAAGAGATAGGACTAAACTATCATGTTCAAAAAGCCTCTCAGATTTTTAAAGAGGCACGAGCTTAAAATATTAAATGAATAGAGTCTTTGACTCTATTTACTCAATCTCAAAAAAAACAGTAGCACTCCCTTTGGTATCTCCTCCAATCTTACCATCTAACTCATAAGTAGCATCCCCACCCTCAAAAAAACCATTTTTACTAGCTATAGAAAAGGTACTCTTTTGCAATGCAGGAAGCTCTGATTTATAGAATTTTAACTCCTCATTAGGTGTGAAAATTTTGCTACCTTTTAGCATAGTTTTTACTTCACCTATTGAACCTCCTGTCTCGTCTACTAGAGTAGTGACTAGATTGTTGTACTCATCACCTCTACCACCATTTATTACTTTTGCTGTTTTGTCCCATAATGCTCTTAGAAATTTTGCTTTTTTATCGAAATCTTTTGTATTTTTGTGAAGAACAATCATATCAACTATATGTCCTGCAAACTCTGCACTTGTCACTACGGTATTGCCTGATTGAGCTATGGCATCTAGGGCAGGATTCCATGTGACTACATTATCTATCTGCCCACTTGCATAACCTGAACGGAGGTTTGAATCCAAATCCATATGTTTTATCTCAAAATCTTTGTAAGGGTCTAAGCCCTCTTTTTGAGTGGCTAATACAAATAGCTGTTCAGAGATAGATTTGGTAACCATCCAAACCTCTTGACCTCTTATATCTGACAGAGTTTTACCTTTTCGAGATACCAAACCATCATTACCATTGGAGTAGTCTTGCAGTACAACTGCCACAGAGGGAACAGAAGATAGTGCTGTCATTTGGTCTAAGTTGGTTACAGTTACGGCATCTGCTTTGTTGGTACTAAATAGAGCCAAACTATTGAGATAATCGGGCTGATAATTTATATGTAGTTTACAGTTGTACTGTTTCTCTATCTCTTTGTATAGACCTGCTGATTGAGAAGCATTGATAGCGTTCCAGTTGATATAGGCTGAAGTTGTAAGTTCTACCTCACAACCATCTGCGTATAGATTTGCTCCTATAGCCATAGTTGCAATTAGACTAATTGTTATTTTTTTTGTCATCTATATAACCTCTTTGACATCAATAATTTTTTCACTATTGTTAACAGGAGTGTTATCCTCTATCTGCTTTGGCTCTCTTTTTGCTTTTCTTTGTGCCAAGATAGCATCTAATTTTCTGTTGGAGTTCCCTTTTTGACCAGCATCAGCGTATCTATCCATTCTCTTGTCTGTATCTGAACCTACTACCTTTTTGATAGTGTTAACTCTAGCTTTTCTCTTGGCTCTAGCCTCACGGATAGCTTGTACTGGTGACATATCTACAGAGTTTTTGAAGTTTTTCTCTTTTTCCAATAACTTCTCCTCTACTGCCATTAGTGCGTGGTCTGCAATCGCTTCTGCCTCTTCTGCTTTTAGGTCATGGATTTGGTCTTGCATCTTTTTGAGTTGCATCTCATACTCATCCACTTTGGACTGTAGAGTCTCAACCTCTTTGGATAGATACTCCTGCTTCTCATCAATCTCTGTTGCTAAATTATCTAATCTCTCAAAATCTACTCTAGCCTGTTTGTCTTCAGGATTTTTTTCTAAAAAGATGATAATTCCCTCTATAGTATTCTCATTCTCTTGCTCTTTTTTATCAAGCTCTTTAAGTTGCTCCTTTTTTTGAGCCAATAGAGCCTCTAGGTCTGACATACCATCAATGAGCTGATTAG
Organism: uncultured Sulfurovum sp.; assembly: GCA_964606545.1. GTDB lineage: Bacteria > Campylobacterota > Campylobacteria > Campylobacterales > Sulfurovaceae > UBA1140. Next base: position 3,535 of record CAZSHP010000078.1, read on the forward strand.
AGTTATTGATAAGACCATCTCTTGATTGTTGATACCCTGCCTTGATACCATCTGAACTACTCGTATATATGCTATTGGCCGCACTATCTACCTTGTAGGTTCCAAGAGTGACTATTGTCAATATTAGCTTTTTTATCGCGTTGAAGAAATTTTTCATCTCTATTAATCCTTATTTAAAATATAATTTTAATATTATATAGTAGTATTACTTAATAATTTTAAAAAATATTAAAGTTTTTATAAATTCTTATACCTATCATAATTCTCAACCCTCTTTTGTTGAACCACTTTGGCACTCTCCATCGCAATACTCAACGCATTTAGAGACTCTCTACTTCTCTCTTTCTCATCAAAACTAGATGTTGCCTGAGCCAAGTTTAGTTTGGAGACCTCAAACCCATCTATTAGCTCCTCTATCGCCTCTCTCTGTGACTCTAACAGAAATTGATTATCAAGGTAAATCTTTAGTTTACTCTTGGCTAGAAGCTTTTTGGAGCCAGTGAAATTTTCAACATTCTCTTTGAGCTGATTCAAATCATAACCATCAAGTGTAATTATCAAATCCTTTATCTCTGCAAATATCTTTGTACCCGAGCGTATAACCTCATCAGCTCTATCCAACATCGTCTCTCTAAACTGCTTGGATATAATCTCCTGTCTCTCTATAGCCTTACCAAAGGAGAGATAGTTCTGTAGCAACCTAACGCGTAAATCCCTATCAATACTACTATGAAGCTTCAAATCCAAAAGCGATTTTTTGATAGAGTCTAGCTTCTGTTCTTTGTAGTACTCCTGAAAAAGTATCGCTCCCTCTTTGGCATACTCATCGGCGTGAGCTATCTTGTACCAGTAGAAACTAGAACCCACCACCGATAGAGGAACGAGTATAAAGATATGAAATATCCACGGCATATCAAGCAGAGCCACGGCTGTGGGGGTAATAACTGTGGCTAACCCACCCAAAATAGTAGCCCATGAGTTCTTGAACTTGTGCCAAACAAACTCCCTTGCAAACTCTCTTCCTTGTTCAAAATAGTCCATCTGCTATCCTAATAGTCTATAAAAAGTATCTCTACTTTATTATTTTTATTGAGATATGAGTAGTACTTTTCACTCTCTTTTTTTGCAGGGGTCAAGCTAGAACCAGCACCTATATATTTGATTCTATTTTTTGGTATCTGATAGTAGCGTTGCAGATACCTATAGACCTTTTGAGCCTTTTTTTCGGTTCGCTCTTGGAGTATATCTTCGTTTATCCCATCTACTTTGGCTGATTTGCCAACTACTGCTATATAGTAGTCATAGTTGTTTAGTGACTCGGAAGCAAACCTATCCAATACCGATTTGCCATCGCTATTGAGGTGACCATCACGCATAAAAGAGATTTGTAAATCATTTCGTGTAAACTTGGGTCTTTTTATAAGTGTTCTCCATGTCTTTTCACTCAATTTCTCATAAATTTTTGCCGATTTTTTTGGTTTTGGTAGGTTTGGATGAGCATTAAATATAGCTCTTAGAGGTTTGTTATAGATAATATTGCGACTATCCCCCTCTGCAATAGGGTTACTACGCATTGAGTCCATCTTTATTAGTTTGATTACAATCGCATCTATATAATCGGGCAACTTATAATCAGAAGCACTATTGGTTTTAAAAAGCGTATAGGCAACATCTGATAGAGTATAGAACTGTACACCTTTGATAGAGTTTGCTATCTCTAGTTTGCTCAACTCTCCACCTAGTTTTATCTCTAGCTCTGTTAGTAACTCTTTGTGATTGCTATTGTAGTAATCTACTGCACTATAGTACTCTCTTAAAAAGTTCTCAACACTACGGCTATGGTCTAGTGCAAACTCTCTATTGACCACTATTACATCTACAATCTTACCTAGTTTTAGCTCATCTGAACTCATCAATACCTTGAAACCTTGCTCTTTTGCCTTGGTAATATATGGCTCCCATAACCCTGCAACACTATATTTTCCTGAAATTAGAGCCGAATATGTCTGCTCTATATCGGAGTTGGCTTGGGCTTTTAGTAGAGAGGTTGTTCCTGTATCTACAGCCATTGAACCTAACATAAATTTGGAGGTGTATCCTGCTTGGATATGGTGTACCCCCTTCATCTCATCAATACTCTTAAAGACCTTTGGGTCGGCAACAACAGCATCTGAACCTGTCGAGAGAGAGACAGCCCCTATAATTAGAGGTACATTTTTTGCTTTGTCCAAAAATGAAATCTGCTCCAGATAGTCATGAATCGGCATGACAGCCATATCAAGTTCACCTCTATGTAGTTTTCTCACTCTGCTTTGGTAATCCCCACCATCATCAATCAGATGCAACCCCATACCATCAGCCTCTAGTAAACTTCTAAGCTTTTTGGAGTTGAGAATAGCATAGCCTAGATAGCCATCATTGGCGAGTTTAATAGTAGACTCTATCTCACTCTGTTGTGTCATGGTCGAAATCTCTGACTCTTTGATGCTCTCTTTGACTCCATCGAGATAACCAGAGTATTTAAAAACCAAAAATATAGTAGTAAAGACCAACGCCATTAGCGTTATAATCCTCATAATAGTTTTTGATTTAGAACTCTCTAATCTTGGATTTTGCATAAGCTCATCCTCAAAAATCTTGTGCTACAAAACCAATATCATCAGAGACCTCTGCATCAACAGCCCTCATAAGTGCTTTGGTGAGTTCTCTCTGTGATGAAGCCTCTACAAACTGGGTTACCTTTTTGAGCTTGTGGTCGTGAATATCTAGCCCAATAGTCTTGATAATAAATCCATTATCTATAGCTCTATCTACTGCTCTAAACATTGTTCTTGGTGAGTTTGCTTTGCCATCTGTGACGACTATAATAGTATAACTCCCATATCCTGACTGTTTTGCCTTTTGTCTCTCTAGGATTTTAGTCACAGCATCAAGACTTTTACCAATAGGTGTACTCCCATCTGCTCGAATATTCTCTATCTTTTTAATAGCCGACTCCACCCCATCCTCTACAGGTTGTAGCTCTACTACTCTCTTTTTATTTAGTGCATAGATTGCGATATTAGTCCCATCTTTTAGCGATTGAAGCAGATTAATAGTAGCCTTTTGAGCCTTGTAGATTCGCCCTCGTTGCATCATACTGCCACTATCATCAAATAGAATAACAATATTTTTTCTAAGGGTCAAATCCCCCTGTAGCTCTTTGGCATAAGAGAAATTTAATAGAGTCATACCTACTAGTATAAGTTTTAGTATATTCATCCTCTACTCCTAAAAGTCTTGTGCTTGGGTAAATTCAGAGATTTCAGAGTTGTAGTTGGTTAGCTCAAACTCCACACGGATGTTTTTTCTAAACTCTGCTTTTGAGCGAGGTTTTTCAAATATAGGATTCTCTCCCCCAACTCCCAAGACCACCAAACGAGAAGCATCAATATCCATCCCATGCCCCTTTGCATACTCAATTATAGAGGCTTTGACAGCGTTTGCTCTCTGTTTACTGGTTCTAATCCCTGCATCTCTCACCTGATTTCTCTCGGTTTTGATAAGCTGAATAGACATCTTGGAGAGGTCAATATCTCTATTGCTCACACTAGAGAGGTATCTGCTCACTTTTTTGAGTCCATTGCTATTTTTTTTCTCTTTGAACTCCACAGCCTTGTTCCAAGCACGAAGCAACATAGGGTCTGTATTGCCCACTATCTTAAAAACAGCCCCACCATAGGTAGAAGCATCCTCTATCGCCTTTTTGAAATCAGCCCCATATTTTTTCTCGGAAAAGACAGATTGATTGGGTTGAAAATGGATATTGCTACTCATCAAAACCTCACCTTGACCTGCATCATCAAGCTTTATCACCTCTTGGGTAATTTTGGAAGCTACTTTTTGTGATACATCTCTCACCACTGCTTTTTTTGAGGACTTAACATTCCAATCAGTTACACCTATTTTTAGGTTTTTGTGAGAGATTAGACCAACTTTGGCATATTGACCTACTAGTTTTGAGACCTTTTTACTAAAATTGTTTAGATTAGTAGGAGAGTAGAGAAAGTTATTAGAGGCTTTGAGTGAGTGAAATCGTGCATCATCTCTTAGCCCCTCCAAATCAGCAATAGATTGAGCCGAACTATCACCAAATAGTAGTTTGGATGCCTCTTTGACCTTTGAGCTATCTAGCAGATGAGACCTAGAAGCCAAAAACGCCTCTCGAATCTTTTTCAGCTTAGACCTATTCTCTTTTGCCCAATCAGAGCGAACAAATATAACATCTTTGATACTACTAGACATCACTTTAGTAGAGGTCAAGACCTTGACATCAGGTAGAGCATACTCCCCAGAGGTGAGATTGGCCGCACCTGGGGCAATAACAAATGCCAAATCAATACTCTTATCCGTAGCAATAGCCTCCTCTGCTGAACCTTTGTCAAATAGATTTTTGGTATATTTTATCTCTACACTCTTATCAGCCAAACTATGCCCAATAGAGTGCAACAAATCAACCAACATCCCCATGTGAGGCCCTCCAAACTGAATAGCGATAGTCACAGTCTCACCCGAATCAAGTTTAGCCTTTAGCTCATCAATGCTCTTTATACCTCTAGCCACAATCACATCACCACCATAAGAGTCCGTCACAGAGTGAAAAACCTCCATCTCAACCCCAACCTCTTTTAACGCATCAATCAACATCACCCCTGAACCAACAGTCTGTCTAATAAACGGTGTCTTCCCCTCCAACAAATCCTTTAACTGTCTACTTGGGTCATCCACAACCTTGATTCCATTTGGAAAAAGAGATTTGTTATCCACAGCCAATATAGAGTCACCCCAAGTTATAACAGGATAGTAGTAGTTCGCCACAACAGGTGATATATGCTTATCTGCTTTGAATGGTTTTGGAGAGATATAGTCTATAGCGTAACCTTGTGCTGTTAATACTATAGCTAGGAGTAGAGATTTTGGAAGGTTTTTCATATATAATCCTTTTTATGTTTTTAATTTATAATTTTTATTTAATATATTTTTAAGATTATATCCAAAACACTCTTATATTTTAAGAAAAAATTAATATATATCACTAAGAGAGGATTTGATATAGATTGGATAAAATTCTAATATCAAAATAAGAGCGTCTTATCAAGAGAGGAAAATCATGTTAGATACCGAAAAGATAGTTGATACTATCAGAAGATTATTACCAAAAGAGTACTCTCTCGAAATAGAGAGTAAAAATGTATCTTTGGCTTTTGGACGAGCTAAAGTTAGATATTTTGACTCTCTTTTTATAGAAAATTATAAAGTTTTTAGAGAGTTCAAAATAGATAACCTAAATCGCATTAATATATTTGCAGGTTTTAACAATACAGGAAAAACAACTCTACTAGAGGCTATATATCTCTTGACCAAACAGAATAATATCGGTGCTTTTTTTGAGCTTATTAAGTTGAAGAATAAATTGACTAAACTCAATACTCACTATCTCAATAGCTATTTTCAAGATGAAATCAGAATCAGTGGAAGATTTAATAATCTAAAAACAGAGATAAATATCAAAAAGTTTGAAGCAAAAGATATAGATAAAAAAGATGATTATCTAGCATCCTATGAGTCTATTTCAACTATTGATGGTGAAGAGCTTCACAATACAGTACATTCGTTTGAGTCAAGCCCTATTATTAGGTATGTTGATAGAGTAGAGATTCTATGTAATAGCATTTTTAAGAGTCCCTATTTCTATAATCAACAGGAGATTATCAACACTCATAGTAAAAGTGTAGAATTAAAAGAGTTTGATTTTGTTGTGGAGTTTATAAGCAGACATATTGATAACGATATTGAAGATATATCTTTGACAGAGAGGAATGGTATTAAAAGATTTTTAGTCAACTCAAAAACATTCCCTGAAAAATCGGTAGATATTACAAGCTATGGAGA
>CAZSHP010000079.1:0-9214 GCA_964606545.1 uncultured Sulfurovum sp.
ATCCAATAGCACCAGAGGATGAGCCTCTTATCTTTTTAGGGTTTATATCTTCTCTAGCAGAGAGTCTTAGGAGTGCTTTGAGCTGTTTTCTGTAAAATTTGGCTCTTCTATCATTTTTATCAAAAGAGAGATGAACTAATCTATCAAATACAAAATAATCACCTCTCATTACTCCATATTCGCTCTCTATACCGATAGTAGCTACTATATATTCAGGTTCTACACCATACTTTTTGTAGGCACGAGTTAGGGTATCATGAAATTTGTGCATAAAATAGACACCACCACCTGTTCGTCTTAGATACTGATAAGAGTATCTCTCCCAACTACCAAGAGAACCACAAGGGACTCCACCACAATACAAGCCCTGCCTCAGTCGTCTGATATAGCTATTTTTACGGACATTGGAGAACCATTTGATTAGTGTCTTTTTTTTGAAACCATATCTATACTGCATAGTTCTCATAAACTTTTTGACCTCTGCTCTATGTGTATAATCTACAGCATTTATAGAAGATATAAATATAATAGATAAAAATATATAGAGTTTAAATATTTTCATAATATTCACCTTTTAAAGTTTTTTTGAGATTATAGCAAATTAATTGTGTAGATTAAAATAGTGATATTAATTTAGGGAGAATCTCCTCATGAGTATAAATCTTGGTAGAGCGAATATTATAAGATAAAAAGTGTTGATGGAGTCTCTTATCATGCTCTTTTAATCTTGCTATATATCTATCAATACTCCTCTTTCCAAAATAGGTATCTAGCCTCATATTGGATTTAGGAGAGTGAAGTGAAACCTCTCCTAGTCTATGGGGACTCTCCTCAACTCTATCTCTAATTATAATTGCAACAACTTCATGTTTTTGTGCCAAAAGAGACAAATCAATCTCTTCTAGGAAATCACCGATTATAAATATAAAAGATGGTTTATGAATTCTCTTAAACATATCTCTAATAGAAGAAGAGTAATCTAAACTAGTCCCTAAAACAGATTCACTATATATCTTTTTAGAGAACTCCTCTATATGATAAATCTGTTTTGTAGGAGGGGTGGCATAGGTAGAGTTGGCGTGATAACTAATCCCTGTAAAAAGGTCCGAGTTATATTGAGAGGCATAAGCCAAGATAGTAGCTATCTCTGTAAGCCTCTTCTGCTTCTCATTTCCCTCTCCAAAATATAGACTACCATCCATCATAGCACAAACTACCACAGAGAGTTCACGATTGGCGTGAAGCTCTTTGATATAAGGTTTACCAAGTTTTGCTGTAATTGTCCAGTTTATCTTGCGAATATCATCTCCTATTTGATACTCACGAAGTTCTGCAAAATCATACCCATCACCGTGTAGTTTGGATAGATTGTTTCCTGAAAGGAGGGTATAGAGCTGTTTTTTAGCTTTGAGTTGTAGGACTTTTAATGTTATACTGTTTTGCATTTTTTCCTCTTTTAGAATAAGAGTTAATAACTACTATTATGGTATAGCTATCTTCTCAATAATAGTAGAGATAATCTCATCTACACTAACCCCCTTAGCCCTAGCCTCATAAGAGAGTACGATTCGATGACGAAGCACAGAGTGAATCACAAATCCAATATCAGCAGGAGATACAAAATCATTACCTCTTAGAAATGCTTTTGCTTTTGAAGCTCTGTATAGGTCTATGGATGCTCTTGGGCTTACCCCAAATGATATATCCTGATGAGGTTTTCTCGTAGCTGTTATAAGTTGTATTATATATCTCTCTAGTGCTTCATCTATATGAATCTTTTCTACCTCTTTTTGTAGTTCAAACAACTCATCTACTCTTAGTACTCTCTTGACCTCATCAAAACTTTTTGAACTAGCTTTACGCATAATCTCTAGCTCCTCATCTTCACTATTATGACCTACTACTATCTTCATCATAAATCTATCTAGTTGAGCTTCGGGCAGGGCATAGACTCCCTCTTGCTCTATTGGGTTTTGAGTAGCCATTACTAGAAATGGTAGGTCTAGTTTAAATGTCTCTTCTGCTATGGTTATCTGTCTCTCCTGCATCACTTCAAGCAGAGCAGATTGGACTTTTGCAGGACTTCTGTTTATCTCATCTGCTAATAGTAGATTTGTAAATAATGCTCCTTTTTTGATGCTGAAGCTATGATTATTGGGATTATAAATTTGAGCACCTATAATATCAGATGGTAGCAAATCAGGGGTAAACTGTATCCGTTTTGACTCTAGGTTTATCGCTTTTGAGAGGGCGTTGATAGTTGATGTTTTGGCTAATCCAGGGACTCCCTCTACTAGGATATGTCCATCACATAGGAGTCCTATTAGTAGACCCTCTATCATCTCCTCTTGACCTATTATTGCTTTGTGTAGTTCTATTTTTAGGGTTTTTATTTTTTGGTTCATAATAAACTTCTTGCTTTTTGTTTTAGTTTTTTCAAATCTACTCTCTCTCCTTTATATATAGAGTTTTCTAGTTGCTCTATTATATTTATAAATAGTCTATTATCATTTGCAATAAGAGTTCTAAGTAGCTCTTTTTCACTCTTGCACCTCTCTATCTTTAACTCCAAAGGATTACTCTTTTTTATACTCTCTTTACCTCTTGGTTTGAGACTAAAAGCTGTTAGATACCCAGCTACAAATACAACTATATAACTTAAAAATGTTCTTAACCAAGACCAATCCTCTTTTGAGACAGCAGGTGAGTCATTTTTATCAACTAGTTTCTCAATAGCTACTTGCTCAATTTCAAATCTCTGTTTGGGTATCTTTAGCTCATATGATTTTTCTGTTTTGGGGTTGAATGCTTTTATAATAATTGGTTCTAAACTAAAACTTTGTGAGTGAGAGAGTGCCATAGAGTAGAATATCTTATGTCTAGTCCCTTTGGATTGAACTACAGGTTTTTCTGTGAATTTAGTAAAATTTGTATCTTTTGGCAAGATAGAGTCAACTATTGGAGGGTAGCCTATACCCTCTATAGTCACCTGAAGGGGTAGAGGTTCATAGGCTTTGGCTTTATGGTTCTTGATAGAGTAGTTTAGTTTGAAATCACCAATGAGAGCAGTTTTTTTGGGTAGAGGTCTGACTTTTAGATGAAGTGGTGGTAGAGTAATTTTAGTATCAGTAGTAGCTATCCCTTTGACATTATCTCTATCTCCTGAAAAACTAAAGGCGATATTCTCATCTGTTGTTATCTTTTTGATTAGATTAAACTCTATATCTATCTCTCCTATTTTGAGTGGATAGATGAGGTAGGAGTATTTCGCTTTTTCGTTATGGTGGGAGTCTGTCTCTATGGTATCAACTCTTCTAAAGCTATATCTATCGCTCTTTTTTAGGTCAAAACTAAAAAAGAGAACTATATCAGAATTTGTTTGATTTAGCTCCAATGTTAGAGCTATAGGCTCTTTTAGATAGGGAGTTTGATTGTCTACTTGGAGATTATAGATAAAATCTTCTGCATATATGGTAGAGATAATTAGAAAAAAAATAACTATCTTACCAAGGCTGTTCCTCATATATATATCCTTCATTTATCAACTCATAGACTTTTGAGCTTAGGGGGTGTTTCTCCTCTTTATTATTACTCTTTAGTCTATTTTTCTCTCTCTTTTTCTCTTTGCTATTTTTACCATTGCCACTACTTCCCGAGCTTGGTTTATCTTCATCGCTTTTACTCTTCTTATTAGTACTCTTTTCACTTTGAGTTGATGCAGAGTTTTGAGATTTTGGATGAGAGATACCCAATCCATTATCTCTTTTGTTAGATAAAAGAGCAATCAATTTTAGGTTATATTCTGCATCCTCATCTCTACCTAACTGTAGTACTTTGGCATAGTACTTTTTAGCATTTTTATATTTATATATTTTAGCATAAGAGTTAGCTATATTGTAATATAGTTGCTGTTTTATCTCTATAGATGTCGATTGAATAGATTTGTAACTCTCTATAGCCTTTTTGTATTTTCCCTGTTTATAATATGTATTTGCTAGGGTTATTCTACTCTGTAGAGAAGGCTCTTCTATCTCTTTTAGATGGTTTATTGTGCTGTTGTAATCTTTGGATTTATAGCTTTTGTAGGCTTGGGTTAGGTGATAGGTATCTAGCGAGGTAGCGTTGATACCTGTTATTAAAAAAAGTAGTAGTAGATTTTTATTCATCACTTATATTAGCCAAAATTTTCTTAAAGTAGCTATTATCTCATCTTAGCTTAAAGATGAGATGTAATGAGATAGACCTACTCTGCAATAGCAGCCGAAGCTCTCATCATAGCCAAAGGATTATGTGCTCCTACATAGACAGGTATGGGTTTTTTACCACAATCAAATAGCCCATATACAGCCTCTTGTGCTGAACGGGTTGAGTACTCTACAGTAAAGACACAATCATCTTCTATCTCGGTAAACTGTCCCAAAAATGCAAAGTTTCGTGACCCTTTTGGGATAACTAATGGACGGTCACCTCTAGCTCGTGGCATAAAGAGTGAATCAACAAATGGCATAGCTGTTGGGATGCAATTTATTACCTTGTCACTCTCCATAATAGGTTGCATAAGCTCTGTGATTTTGAGATGATAAAAAAGCTCTTGGAGCATCTCCTCTCCACTACACTCACTCATCTTTTTTTGAATATAGTTTCCTACTCTATCAGGATAGAGACCATATCCCCAAAAAACTTTTATATCTTTTGGTTGGTCTGGAAAATGGGGTTGTCTAGCGACTACTATAGACATCAACCAGTTAGAGTCTGTCATAGTTACTAATCCACCCGTTCCATCGGTATTACCCGAAAAGTTTTCCATATAGTCATGAAATGTATCATCTCTAAGTGTAACTGTAAATGAGTACCACTTCTGCAAATCAATATTATCACAGAAAACGCTAGGATTTCCAAATTCGCTATCTTTTTTGGCAATTTGTTTCCAGAGTTGCCAAGAGCCTGAATCCTCTACCCCTTTTAATATTGGGGCTGTATGTAGGTCTCCATTATCTGTACTATCTGTAATAGAGCCATTGGTAAAGAAAACAAAATCCTCCTTAGTTATATCTATAGTTTTAATATCATTATCCCTTTTGATATGCAACATAGTAGCTCTTTTACTATGCTCATCTATCTCAAAATCTATATCCACAACTTGTGACTCCAACTGAAACTCTACACCTTTACCTCTTAGATAATTCTCTAATGGAAGTACAACAGAGTGGTACTGATTGTATTTGGTTCTTAAAATGCCACCTATATATTTGAGTTGAGGCATTAGGTGCATAAATCTCTTCATATATCGACGCATCTCTGCAACTGAACTCCATCTCTGAAAAGCAAACATAGAGGTAAAGATAAACCAAAAATTAGTCTCAAAAAATTCAGCTCCAAACCACTCCTCTATGGTTTTGTTATCCAAAAACATCTCAGGCATAAAGAGCAACTCCATTAGTTTAATCTGCTCCATTTTAGAGATACCAAAAGAGGATAAATCTATCTTTTTGCCATCTTTTAGTAATCTCGCCTGTGCATGAGAGACAAATCGTTCATTAAACTCCATACTCTCCTCTGTTACGCTAATATTTGGGTCATCATATGATGGAATACGAGAGAGTAAGTCCCAATAACACTGATACATCTTTTCATGCATTCTTCCACCACGGACTACATAACCATCCTTTGGATTACCCGAACCATCCAATGCTCCACCAGTGATGCTATTTTGTTCCAATACAATTATGTTTTCAGGTTTAACTTCTGCATCTTTAATAAGATATACAGCACTTGCTAGTGATGCTATGCCACTACCTATAAGATAGACTTTTGTTGAATTATTTTTGTTTAACATAATTTATCCCTTTTTGTCTATTATAGGACTCTATAGCTTATAAAACAAGAGCTTATTTTGTTTAGTTATTAATTTAAGTTTTATTTTTTTAAGAGATTTATTTAGAGAAATTAGTTTTAGAAGATGAGGTGATTTAGTACTCTGCTCCACCTCAAAAAGGTAGAGCAAAATATTATTCGATTAACTATATAGAATCAATAATTCCATTCAAAGTAGCCGAAGGTCTCATAGCCTTCTCTGCCAACTCATCATTAGGCTTAAAGTAACCACCAATATCTTGTGGGTTTCCTTCAATAGATAATAACTCTTCGATAATTTTAGCTTCATTGTCTTTTAGAGCTTGTGCAACTGGAGCAAATTTTTCTGCTAGTTCTGCATTGTTTCCATTTGCTAAAGCGTCTGCCCAATATTGAGCTACAAAGAAGTGAGATGCTTTGTTATCAGGCTCACAACATTTTCTGCTTGGTGCTTTATTGTTATCAAGGTAACTATTATTTGCCTCATCAAGAGCTTCTGTTAGAGCTTTTAGTTTAGCATCATCATGTTTTTGACCTATAAATCTTAGTGATTCTGCTAAAGCTAGAATTTCACCTAAACTATCCCATCTTAAATGACCCTCTTTTAAAAATTGGGCAACATGTTTTGGAGCTGAACCACCTGCACCTGTTTCATATAGTCCACCACCTGCTAATAGAGGAACGATAGAGAGCATTTTAGCACTCGTTCCAAGCTCCAAGATTGGGTACATATCTGTAAGGTAGTCTCTAAGAACATTTCCTGTTACAGCAATTGTATTTTTACCTTTTCTAATTCTCTCATTAGTAAATCTAGTTGCACTTGTAACATCCATAATCTGAATATCTATACCATCTGTATCAAGGTCAGCAAGATAGGTGTTTACTTTTTTAATCATCTGGGCATCATGCGCTCTTTTTGCATCTAACCAGAATACTACAGGATATTTCTCGATTTGTCCTCTCTCAACTGCTAATCTTACCCAGTCTTTGATTGGAATATCTTTTGCTCTACTCATTCTCCAAATATCACCAGTTTCACACTCGAAACTCATAAGCTCTGTTCCATCTTCTGTTGTTACTGTTACAGTTCCTGCTTCTGAGAGTTCAAATGTAGTTGGGTGAGAACCATACTCTTCTGCTTTTTGAGCCATAAGACCGATATTTTGCATTGTTCCCATCGTTGTTACATCATATTGACCATTTGCAACACAATCATTTACCATCTCTTCAAAGAATAGACCATAAGTAGCATCAGGGATAACAGATACACACTCTACAGCGTCACCGTTTCTATTCCACTGCTTACCACCTTCACGAACAACAACAGGCATAGAAGCATCAATAATTACATCATTTGAAGCATTGAAGTTTGTTTGACCTTTGTCACTGTTTACCATTGCAATTTCAGGACTATCAGACTCAACTACAGCTCTGAACGCCTCTAAAATTTCATCCTCTTGTGCATGACCTGCAATTTTTTTCTCAATATCAGAGATACCAAGGTTTGCATTGACATTAAGCTCTGCGAATGTGTCTGCATATTTTGTAAACACATCTGCAAAGAATACCTCAAGAGCATGACCAAACATAATTGGGTCAGAGATTTTCATCATTGTAGCTTTTAGGTGGATTGACCATAAAACACCATTTGCTTTTGCATCATCAATTGTTTTTTGAATAAATGCTCTAAGTTTAGCTACGGACATAAATGTACCATCTAAAATCTCACCATCAAGTGCATCAATAGTAGCTAACTCATTTCCATTTAAAGCAATGGTTACTTTTTGAGCATTCTCTATAGTTACGGCTTTCTCATTTCCGTAGAAATCTCCATCACCATTCATATGTGAAACATAAGCCTTTGGATTCTCAGGGAATGCTTTTAATCTATGTGGGTGATTTTGTGCAAATCTTTTAACAGCTTTGGCAGCTCTTCTATCCGAATTTCCTTCTCTTAGTACAGGATTAACGGCACTTCCTAGACAAGTATTATATTTAGCTCTAACTGATTTCTCCTCATCTGTCTTTGGATTTTCAGGAAAATTAGGAATATCATATCCTTGACCTTGAAGTTCTGTTATACACTCTTTGAGCTGACCAATAGATGCAGAGATATTTGGAAGCTTAATGATATTTCCATCTGCTTCAAGAACAACTTCGCCAAGTTTAGATAAATTATTTTCAGCTAAACCCATAGTTGCAAGAACTCTTCCTGCAAGTGAAATATCAGCAGTTACAACCGAAACTCCTGCCGCTTGTGTAAATGCGTTTACAATTGGTAACAGTGAGTATGTTGCCAATGCTGGTGCTTCATCAATTTTTGTCCATATAATTTTTGGTAATGACATTTGTCTTCCTTATTGTGTAGTTTGATAGCATGAGTTTAGCAATATTTTTTAAATAGGAGAATTAAAGTCTGCTTTGGTCAAATTTATCTAGCTTATCTGTTCCTTTATTACACAATAGATTTGTTATAATATGCTATTAATTTAATAAGAAGGGATAGAAGATGCGTTTTATTTTAATTTTACTAATGAGTTATAGTTTAATTTATGGAGGGGGGCTGTTGGAAGTGGAGTGGCCCAAACAGACCAAGCAACATCAAAAGAGTATGAAAGCTTATCCAAAAGTTTTAAAAGATGCAATCAAAGATGTAAGACTACCTGTCTATCTCCCTAGAGGTTATATATATGATAAGAGTATGTCGATTATATCGGATGAAAATTTTTATGCTATTACTATCTTTTTAAAAGGTGCATCTCTAATGATAACAGGAGATAGAACCTATCAACAGAAGGTAAAGTCGGGAGGAGAACAGCTCAAAACAAAAATGAAAACAGTAGATGCAAAATTTATCCAAGCAGAGGGTATAATGTCTACAAATTTTAACCGTCACGGAGTAAACTACTCACTATCTATAGAGTGTGACTCTCCAAATAGAGATAAGAGATGTAGAGAGGATAATTTTTTGAAAAAGCTATATAGTGAACTTTTGTTAGTAGGAGGTAAAAGATGAGAATAGCTTTTATAATATCAATTTTGCTTCTCTTCTCTGCCTGTACTCAACAGAAGAGGTTATCAAAAGAGGAGAAGCTATTTAGATATACACCTCCTGGAGAACTCCATCCATATAATAGTGGTAGAGGTAGATTGGGTGATAACTATATCTATGCACCCAATATTCGTTTTCCTATAGAGAAAGCACCTGCATATATTAACTCTCAAGTATATGGTGTAGGTGGTTATCTAGGTCCAAAAGGTAGCCTCTGTAGTAAAAAAAACTATCAGTATCCTTGGCATGATAACTATTGTGAAAAGAGAAGATGGGGAATGCCTCTATGTCCATCAGGAAAAGGTCATC
>CAZSHP010000080.1:0-2939 GCA_964606545.1 uncultured Sulfurovum sp.
AAAATCTCCATGAAATCCTATATCTAACCCTCCTGCACCTGTAAATGTTGAAAAAATCTTAAACTCCATATTTATCCTTTGAATAAATTTTTGAAAGTGTATCATATTCGCAGCGTTTTGTCAAACAGTAGTTTTAATATGTTATAATATCAAGATGAAAAAAAGAGCCAAAGAGTTTATAAAAGAGGAATTAAACAAAAGAAAAATCAGTTATGTCAAACTATCCAAGATTATGGAAGAGAAGGGTTATATTTATACCTCAAATACCATTAGAACTAAAGTTCATAGAGGTTCTTTCTCTTTTGCTTTTCTCTTGGAAGTTTGTGATAGTTTGGGTATAGAGATAACCTGTGTAGAGAAATAGAGAATAAATATCGATACTCTGCGATGTTATCTCTTTTTGGTGTTGTCCTACTCTAAGCTTTAGATTTTGCTAACTTTTTTGCCTGTCTCTATGGTAAAGCCCTCTGCTTACTGAGGTAAAACTAGGGTAGCTATTAGATGTCAAACATGGAAGAGAATTATTTTTGGGAGGTGAAATTTTGTGCTTTATGAAAACTCTTTTATTTTTTTTATAAAATGTTGAAGAGATTTATTTTTGAAAAAATCCAATTCTACTTTTTTATTATTGAGTTGATAGATTATTTTCTCAACAATCTCTTTTTCATTACGAACATTAAAAAGCTTCATCATCTCTTTTTTATGATTCTCATTTGGATTATTAGTATGTTTTTTCTTCTTATCTATAGTTAAAAACCAACTCTCTATTTCATTGCATACCACAAAGAGATAAAATCTATTTTTTAAGCTTTTTTGAATATTGTATTTGGGTAAATACTCTCTCTTTAGCTCAACTAAACAGTTATGATTTCTCTCGCTTCCAAAACATTTACTATCTAAATCTATCATTACAAAAACAGCTTTATAATTATCTTTTTCTAAAAAAGCTTCTATTTTTCGTGACATCTTTTGAAAATTAGCAATTTCACACTTATCCCCACTTCCTGAAGATTTTGTGACTACTTTAATATTATAATTGTTCTCTATAAAACGATTAAAGTATCCTTGAAAAAATGCCTTTTCACTATTTTCAACAATCAATAAAATTTTATCACTATTTTGTGATAATTTTTTACCTCTTTTTTTTCTAACTCTCATCACTCAAAATCCCATACCATATCTTCATCAAGCATCTCATCAAGTGTCATGCTTCGCTCATATTTCATATATTCCATTTTCTCTTTTAAATTTGGAATCTTATCTGCTCTAATTGTTTGAGTATCTCCATCTCTATCTCGATATATAAAAATAATCTCATCTAAATTAGCATATTTTAGCATTTCTGTCGAGTGAGAAGTAATGAGTATCTGTTTTTTATGATGTCTAAAGCTATCTAATAGATAATTGACCACTTTAAAATGTAGGTGTCTTTCAGGCTCTTCAAAAACTAACATAGAACTCTCTGTATCTTGATTTAATGCTGTCATTGTTGCTAAAAAGTTAATTGTTCCATCAGATACAATATGAATTGGTATCTCTCTATTTTGTTCTTTAAAACCAATAGGATAACTACCTAAAACTTTTTGTACTTCAACAGCATCTATCTCATCTACTGTTGTGATTAAAGAGTTAGAGATAGTTTCAAATCTATTTTTATTCTTTTCTTTAATGGAAAATAGAACTTTTCCTAAATTTGAACCATTATTGAGAAGTTCTATATTATCACTATCTTGATTTGATTTATCTTTTATTTTTTCGGCATTAAAATAATAGGTTGAAGAAAAAAATGAAAGCATATTAGGAAATTTTAATTGTAATATAAGTAGTTTTTCAATTAAATTTAATTTTAAAGCATTTTCTTTATAACTATATACTCTCTCTTTCATAATATTCTTATCTCTATTATATCTTGAAGCATTAATATATAAAGGAATAAGTGTATTGTTCGATTTGGCATAAATAATAAGTGATACAACACTAAAACTTGGATTTATAGTAAATCGAACTCTAACTAAAAATATGTCATCTTCAAACTCTAACTCAAAAAAAATATTTTTTTCATTATAATGATAATTCCAAATTTTATTAAATCCACCATTTTTTGAAACTGCTATATAAAAATTTGTATTTTTAGCTAATTGAATAAACTCCAAAACATCAATCAAATTGCTCTTGCCACTATTATTTTCACCCACTACGATATTTAGTTTACCAAACTCAATAGTAGTATCATAAAAGCTTTTATAGTTATCTATATATAATTTAGTAAGTATCATCACTTTAAATCCTCACAACACTTTTTTTAACAATCTTTGAGTTTTTACTATTTATCCACCCTCTCAATAAAACTTTGGAGATAGTACCACTGACCAAAGAGTGACTATCTTTTATATATTTTTCTGTTTTAAATTCATCCCCTTTTTGAACATCTTGTACTTTATACATTGGATATGCCATTAGGTATTTTTCAAATAGAAATTCAAATATTTTTATTAGATTTTTAATATCACTATTTCTATCTTCTATTAACTCTATTCTAAGATATTCCCAAAAACTATTTATATTTTTCTCTTGAACACCACAAGCAAAAAAACCATTTAGAGTATCATCTTTGAATATACCTTTTAATGATGTTTTGGTTTTACTATCCAAATTTTTATAGAGTTCATATATATTTAATTGCTCTTCAAATGGTTCTTTGTATTTTTTTGTCTCTTGTTTAGAATTTTTTAGTTTTGATTCCAAAGCTAATATTTCATTCTCAATAACTTTTTTTTGAGATTTTGCATCTTTTATCTCTTTTTGTAGTTTACTTTTTTCCTCTTTTAAATTAGTGTTTGTATCTTTTTCATCATTAAAACATTTTTTCCATTTTTCTACTAAACCTTTTAACATCTCTATCTCCTTTTCTAACTCTTTTATTTCATCTTTTTTATCAG
>CAZSHP010000080.1:3039-9186 GCA_964606545.1 uncultured Sulfurovum sp.
TTATCCTCTCTTACTATCTCTAAAATAGCCTTTTTAACTCTTCTCTTTTTTAAAAATTCCAAAAGCTCATTGGTATCTATACTCATCTGTTTTTCTCCGAAAATAGGATGCTAGAGTATCCTCTTTAATTAAAATCTTCTCTTTTGTAGAGTCTTCTCTATTTTTAATAGTTTTATGGGTAGCTTTAAAGTCCTCTATTTTAGGGAAAGAGAGCAGATTATAATCTTTTGCTAGATTAGATAGTTTTTTCTCGATATGGGCTATTTTCAAAAAAGAGTTATCTCTACTTAGAGAGATATTTTTAGGTATTGAAAACTCTTCTCTATCTGTAATGACCACAAAACTAACATTTTTATCATTATATTCTACTTTTTGTTGCCACCAACTCCAAAAAATATCCTCTTTATACTCTTGAATCTCTTCTCCTTTATATTTCAAAGGCAAAAAATCACCATTTTCATACTCATAAACTGCTATCTCATTAGAAATCAATTTAATTAAAAAAGAGTCAACACTCATTTTGTGCCTACTTCCATTTTTATTACTTTATCTTCTATCTCTTTTTCTGACATATTAGGCTCTAATTTTTTATACATCTCTACCAAACTATCTCCTATCTCTATCTCTTTTTGAGCATCTAGTTTACCCTCTGTATATTTTACAAAATCCTCTAATTTCCCATTTTTAAAGGTCTCTAATATACTATCTATCTCTTTGGCTTTATCTTCAAGATTAAGCTTTGCCATAGCTACCCATGTTGTTAATGGAATATCAAACCCTTTTTTCTCCTCTATCCCTTTTGCAACAATAGTTGCTCCTACTGCCATTCTAGCGACTTTTTCAGCATTGGTTGCTTTGTCAAACTTCTCTTGGTCTAATTTTACCTCATTTCGCAAATAATCAATATATTCTGCATTTGTATCGAAATCTTCGGGTTTTTTATCTGCTTTCATTGCTTTTGCTCCAAGCTCCTCAATATTGTCTTTTGGTTGCAAAATATTAAGTAACATACCAACAGTCTGTATCACCTCGATAATCTGTCCAAGCCAAGGAGAAGCTATTTTTAGAAAACTACTAGCACTACTTGCCAAAGCACCACCTATTGAACTAACTGTACTACTAATTACACTTACAGCACTACTAACCACACTACCTATAAAACTACATGCTGAACTAAACCAACCCATTATCTTCTCCTTAAATATGCTCTCTCTTTTCTATCAAAATTATCTCTTCTACTTTCCATAAATTTGGTTAGATACAATTTAATCTCATCTTTATCCTCTTCACTATTAAGATAAAATTTATTGAACAGATAATCTACAATAAACCTCTTTTTACCTACTATCTTATTCTCTTCTAAATATCTTCCTAAATTAAAAGCCCCATCTCCTTTTATTAATCTCTCCCAACTATAAACAAGCCCATTTATCTTAACACTCAAAAGCTCCTCTATCTCATCAAAAGAGGGTTTCTGTTTATATATCTCCAAACCTTGAATTACTCCTCTTTTGTAATATTGCTGATAATATCCAAGAGCCAACGCTCTAATCTCTCCCTCTTCAACCAATTCTGATTGAGTTGTACTTATATTGTTTAACTCTTTTATCTGTACTTGTAGTGGTTTAGCAAAATCTTGATTGGATATAATAGCTCTACCTACCTCTAAATTAGACAAAAACTCTTTCTGTTCATCATTGAGTGCCATTGTATTACCTATAGCATTTTTATCATCAGTAGCAAAGAGTTTATGAACAATTTTTGTATTGGTATTTTTCAATACTTCAGGAGTCAATTTATCGGGTATTTGGTCTACAATAATCAATGACTCTCCATATTTTCGTACCTCTGCTAACATATCTGAAAATGTCTCTACTCCCAATTTTTTGCTAGGATTATCACCTACTACATATTTAGAGAGCAATCTATGAGCCTCTTCTATAAGTGTAATATGTTTAAACTCTCTGCTTTGTCTCTTATACTCTTTGTATTTAAGCTTTATCGCTTCATTTAGATTAATAAGCACAAATCCCATAATCAATGACTTTTCTGCTCCACTCTTAATCTCTTCTAGTTCCAAAATCACATCTCTCTCTACCAAATCAGCAAAATCAATCGACCTTGGAGTATTTAACATAAAACCTTTTGCTCCAACAAGTAGACCTTGAAGTCGTGCTTTGATAGAACCAACATAATCATTTTTGAGTCTATCATCAAATCCTTGTTCTTCTACCACATTTTCTGTCTGTTTTATTAGGTCACTAAGTGTTGGAAAAGCATAAATTCCATTAGCAAAAGGGTTATCATATCGTCTATTAGTCGAAGTTGCAATATCCCATCCATAATCCTCATAACATTTATAAAGAGCCGACTCAATAATCTGTGGAATCGCCGCTTCCATATCAAACGCAGATTCAATATTGGCTTTTATCATATCAACTCGTGAAGTTATATTTTCACCATCAAAAAACTCAAAAGGATTCATTCTAAAAGGAGCTACACTATCATCTCCCAAAGTAAAAATAAGCAGATTTTTATTCTCTTTTGCCAACACTCTATACTCTGTTTTGGCAGGTTCGATAACCATAAAGGGCATATTTGCAGAGTTTAAAATTCTTTGACAAGTTGTGGTCTTTCCACTTCCTGTAACCCCTGTAACAAAAGTGTGTTTGTTTAGATGATTTTTGTCTATCTCTACTTTTACTTTCAAAACTGAACCACTTCGCACCAAATGCCCCAAAAGCAATCTATTTTCATTTTGAATATTCTGTTTTTTGATATTTAATCCAAATTCAACCTCCTCTTTTAGAGCAAGACCCACTACCTCTTTTTGTGGTAATCCTGCAATAATACTTAGCTCATTAGTTGACATCCAAGTAGCTGTTTTTGTGCTATTTTTGGAAAAGAGAAGCCTTGCTTGTTGTAAATTGTCACTTAACTGTATATTCCTAATAGGTAGTTGTAGATTTTTAATAGAATTTATCTCCTTTTTATACTCAATATAGGTCAGTTTTAGTGGAGCTTTGTTATCCTCTGTTCCTGAAAAGAGTGAACGGATAGTATTTCCTAACTTTAAAAGTGTACCTTTTTCATTGGCTAATAGATAGATTCCTGTATTAAATAACCCCTTGTTCCTCCCATACTCTACTCGCTTTAGAAGAACCTCATCAATATACTCTATCCACTCATTGACTATTTTATCTAAAAACTCTCGGCTTCTATTTGTTCCTGAATTGGTGGTTTTAGATTTGCTCTCTGTTTTTGAACTACCGACTGTTTTTGAACTTGATGTACCTCTACTCTCATTTGTTGTAAAATTATCACTAGAACTCTCATTTGCTCCGTTTGATGAACTTTTTTTTCCAGAGTCTGATGATGTTCCATTGGTTACAGATGTACCTTTTGAAGTTCCTTTACTATTAGATTCTGAATAACCATTATTAGAACCTTGTGTATCTGAACTATTTTTTCCAGTAGTAACACCAACTGTTTCAGACTCTCCCTTACTCTCCTGAACCGACTCTTTGGCTAATGGAGAGAGTTTATTATAAATAGCATAGAGAGAATTTTCTATCTCTTGCATATCTTCTGTAGATAGAGGATTGGCTAAAACCATCAAAGCAAACTCATCTCCCATCATTACATCAACAAGTCTATCAACCCCTTGAAAATCTTCACTATCTACATTAACACTAGGTACACCATCTACTCTTGCAAATCGTTTCATCTGTTTAATGCGACTCAAAACCGATTTTTTATCTTTGAGTGTTTCGGTTATTTTACTTCCTCTAAAATTTCCCTCAATACTTGATTTTAAAATATACCTACCTATATCATCTACATCAAGTTCTAACTCTTTGTTACAATTTTTATCTTTAACAATTCCAAAATAGAACGAAACGCCATCTTCATTACCCAAAAGGAGATAAAGAAAATTAACCCCATCTATACGAAGTGAACTCAAAACATTCTCTAGTGCCTCTTTTCGTGGAGAGCTATCTTCAAAAGTTAACTCCTCTATATGAAAAAGTGTAAAATCCCGAGAGAGAAGATTTTTAACTCTTTTTATTACTCCAACTTCATAATCTATCTCTTTTCTTGTTTTATCTCTCTCTTTTAAAATAGTAATTAAAGCCTCTTCTTTATTACTCATTTTATACCTTAATCTCTACAGCTTTTATATCAGTTAGATAAACTTCATTCTCTATCTCATCCTCATGAGCCACCACATACTCAAAAGTAGTAGGATTAACCAATCGAATATAAACCAAAGCATTATCATCAATAGTATCAATCTTTAATATCATCTTTTTAATACTACTATCATCAATAGCTGTTTTGTTTGTAGTTACAATAGATTGAGAGCTATAATAAAGCTCAAAGGTATCTTCTATCGCATCTATAAACTCTACCCATCTTCCATACTCCTCTTCTCGGTCAATCTCCACTCTAAATCGACCTCTTTTTTCCATTCCCAAGTAGAATTTAAAATTAATATCCTCCTTGACATTATGGTCAATTACCAAAATCTTGCTTCCTTTTCGACTTTTAATCAATCCAAAAGCAACCCCTGTTTTTCCTGTTGGTTTCTCTAGGTCATCTTTGCTATTTCCCAAAGGCTCAAAGATTTTAAAAACCTCTCCATCTTTACCAAGACTCTTTTTAATCTCTTCTGTCTGTTTTGCAATCTCTCCCTCAAAAATCTTTGTAACAATGGCTGATTTACTTGAGTTCCCAGCCAAAAAGATATTAACACAATTAATTTTATCTAAATCTGTAAAATGATTGCTAAAAGCAAGTCGTAATGAGTTAAAGAAGTTATCAACACCTTTAGCTATTCTATTGTAGAGAACTGTTTTCATCTCTTCGCTATCTATATCCAACTCAAAATTTGCTAACTGTGTACCATCTATTTTAGTTAGGTTAACCTCTAAGCTACCATTTTCAAAACTCTCCATCTCATCTTTGACCCCCTCCCAAAATGGTCGTAGTTTTTCCATAACTGTTTTGGTATTCATTTTAGCTTCTCTCGATAGACTAAGCAGAGCTTCACTTCCCAAAAACTCATCACACTCAGGAGGCAGAATAAATTGGAAATTTTCAGATAACATCTTTTCTCTGTTCTTTTTAAATATCTCAAAAGCTAACAATTCTAATAGATTTTCACCACCTAAATATCTATCCCCTCCTGCTCCAAAATGCTCTATAACAAAGTCATATCTACGCTCTTTTCTACCATTGGCTTCTCTATATATTCCAAAATCAAAATCAGTTGTTCCACCACCAAAATCAAAAACCCCATAAAAGACCTTTTCATCATCTTCTGGCTCAAATCCATACTCTTGCAACGCTACCACAGCATACGCCGCAGGTTCACTTGCTCCTGAAACTACAGATAATTTATCTATCTCTTTTGGTTGATTATGTAACTCTTGGGGAAGTGATTTTTTTATCCCTTTTTCAAAACTCTTTATAATCTTCTCTCGTATCTCCACCTCATAAGTAACAGGAAAAGAGAGAATATAGTTCAGATAGATACCTCTATGTTGATTATTGATATATAGCCCCAAATAGTAGGCATAAATCTCTATGGGATTAATCTCATCTTTGCCAAGCTCCAAAAATGGAGGCAAATCAAGCACAAACCCCTCTTTGTCAACCATCTTTAGTTTTCTATTTTTGTCTCCTGCCCACTGTTTAAGTTCACTAATAAATGAGTTGTAATCATCAGATTTACTATTCATCAAAGAGTTAAAAGCAGTATGAGAGATAGTCAAATCCCCCCACTTAGTAAATGGTCGCCCCTCTCTACCATGATAATCCTCTATAAACTGCTCTAAGTTATTAAACTCCATAATAGTTGGATTTTCATAATGAAAACTCTCTACCTTTTGTGCGAAATCTCCTGTTCCAATTCGCATTGGATAAATTTTGGTAGTATCTTTTTGATAAACAACCACAGTACTCTTTGTTCCAAAATCAATACCTACAGTTCCATCTATAATACTACTTTTGGGGTCTCTTGCTACCAATTTTTGATTTAATATAGCTATTAAAGGATTCTTAAAATTCTTTTCATTTTGCCAAAGTGACCAATGCCCTTGTTCACTATCATCTAACATCTTTTTATAATATGGTTCTATATCG
>CAZSHP010000081.1:0-671 GCA_964606545.1 uncultured Sulfurovum sp.
ACTTTTGACTCTAACTCTTTTTTCTGCTCTAGCTCAGCTGTTAGGTTAGCCTCTAAATTCTGCTTTTGAGTTAGTAGTGTTTGGTACTCCTGCATCTCTGCATCATGCTCTTCTTGAGCTTTTATTGTTGCCTTCTCTGCTATTGATAGCATCTTAGTTATTGTAGCTTTTAGCTTAGAGTTATTGTCTAACTCTGCTGTTAAATTTGACTCTAAACTCCTTTTTTCTATTAATAGAGTTTGATACTCCTCTGTTCTTGGACTAGACTCCCCTGTTAAATTAGCCTCCAAGCTCTGCTTTTTAGCTAATAGTGCCTGATACTCCTCAATTTTGGCATCAGATTCTGCTACTTTTGCCTCTAACTCTTTTTCACTCTCTAGCTCTGCTGTTAAATTAGCTTCTAAGTTTTGATTTTGAGTTAATAGTGCCTGATACTCTTCCATCTTTAGAGTAGATTCTGCTGTTAGATTAGCCTCCAAACTCTCCTTTTCAGCCAATACTCTTTGATACTCTTCCATTTTAGCATTGAACTCTGCTACTTTTGACTCCAACTCTTTTTTCTGCTCTAGCTCTGCTGTTAGGTTAGCCTCTAAGCTCTCTTTTTGAGCTAGTAGTATTTGGTACTCTTCCATTTTAGCATTGGATTCTGCTACTTTTGACTCTAACTCTTT
>CAZSHP010000081.1:771-9177 GCA_964606545.1 uncultured Sulfurovum sp.
CTGCTGTTATATTAGCCTCTAAATTCTGCTTTTGAGCTAGTAGTGTTTGGTACTCTTCCATTTTAGCATTGGATTCTGCTACTTTTGACTCTAACTCTTTTTCATGCTCTAGCTCTGCTGTTATATTAGCCTCTAAATTCTGCTTTTGAGCTAGTAGTGTTTGGTACTCCTGCATCTCTGCATCATGCTCTTCTTGAGCTTTTATTGTTGCCTTCTCTGCTATTGATAACATCTTAGTTATTGTAGCTTTTAATTTGGAGTTGTTATCTAATAGTGTTTTTTTATCATCTAACTCTGCTGTTAGATTTGATTCCAAACTCCTATTTTTAGCTAAAAGTAATTGTAGCTCTTCCACTTCTGACTTATGTATCTCTTGCTCTTTGGCTGTTGCCTCTTCTGCTATGGAGAGTCTCTCTAGAACTGCTGTTAGATTAACTTCTAAATTCTGCTTTTGAGATAGTAGTGACTGAAGCTCCTCTTTTTTAGCTTCTAACTCAGCTTTTATCTTATCATCCTCTATTTTTGTAGCAGAGATTATATCTTTTATTTTTGTTTCTAACTCCCTATTTTTAGATAATACAATCTCCTTAGCCTCTCTCTCTAGCTTCAACTCCTCTCGAATATCTCTATTAGATTCAAACTCTGCCATACTTTTTACTTGTGGAGTGCTTACTGTTGGAATGGAACCATTTAACTCTACTACCTTAGGAATTTCTGGTATTTTTATATATTGAATATTTGGTATAGTTTGGTTTACCTCAACAACAGAAGGTATTTGAATATCTTCTACTAATTTTTCAGCTTCGCCATTCTCTTTTACAATTGCCTCTTGTTCAGATTTCCCTTCTGATGAGTTTTTATCCTCTACTTTCTCTTTTGCAATTGACTCTTGTTGCACTTTCTCTTCTGCTAATCTTTTGGCTTCTGCATCCTCTTTTGCAATTCGCTCCTGTTCAGCCTTCTCTTCTGCTAATCTTTTTGTCTCTGCTTTCTCTTTTTCGATTCGCTCCTGTTCAGCTCTCTCCTCTGCTAATCTTTTGGCTTCTGCCTCCTCTTTTGCAATTCGCTCCTGTTCAGCTTTCTCTTCTGCTAATCTTTTTGCCTCTGCTTTCTCTTTTGCAATTCTCTTTCGTCTAGCTTCCTCTTTTGCCAACCATCTCTGAGCTTTTGCCTTCTCTGCTGCAATCTCTTCCTGTTTTGCTTTCTCTTTTGCTAATCTCTCGGCTTCTGCCTTCTCTCTTTCTACATACAAGAGTCTAACTTGACTATCGGGTCTTTCTATATTCCAACTTTTCCCTTCAACTTCCTCTTCCTCTTCCTCTAATATATAGATATTCATCTTAGAGTCATTTGACTCTACAAGTGTAGATTCTCTATCTAAAAGTTTTACTTCACTATCTTTAATATCATTGTGATAACATCCTCTAAGAGAGAATATAACTAGTATAATTGTAATTACAATCATTACCATTTGTATCATATAAATACCTCCATCAAATTAATAAATTATTATATAAAAGTTATGTTAAAATAGTTCGGGAAAATATAATAAAATCAGATTGAACAGATTAATGCACTATAAAGTTACAAAGAAATATTCTATATAGCTACTTAAATCTTATATCCCTTATCTCTAACACTCATCTGTTTACTATCCTCATCCATATAAATATCAAAAATATCCATAGAACGAAGCAGATTACTCAATTTTTTAAATCCATAATTAACAGGAGAAAATGAGCTATTGTTGCTAATATAAGTACCCATATCAGCTAGATTTGACCATCCATACTCATCCATTGTCTGATTTTGTGCATTTTTTAGGAGGTTTAGTAACCATTTGTCTGTTTTTAAATCTTTTGTTGTTTTTCTTTTGTGTATAGACTCATCAGGAGTACGAGAAGAGCTATCCATTAACTTTTCTGTAAAGATAAACTGAGAACAAGCAGCCATAAATGCTTGAGGGGTTTTTTTCTCACCAAAACCAAAAACCTTTATCCCCTCCTGCTGTACACGCATCACTACAGGGGTAAAATCACTATCACTTGTAGCAAAAGCAAAAGCGTCTATCTTTTTAGTGTGCAACATGTCCATCGCATCTATAGTCATGAGTATATCAGTGGCATTTTTATGTTTACTATAATCAAACTGCTGTATAGGTTTGATAGCAAACTCCAAAAGCTTCTCTTCCCAATTTTTTAGGTTATCTTTTGTCCAATTCCCATAGGCTTGACGGATATTTACTACACCATATTTGCTAAGTTCATTTATGATTCCCTCTAAAGCCCTATGAGAGATATTATCAGAGTCTATAAATAGAGCTATGTGGTCTTCGTTTTTCAATCTATCTCTCTTGGTTTATAATATGTCATGGTTGAACGACCAAATTTTTTTCGTTTGATTTGTACTAATTCTCCTATCTCTTGGGGCATATCTAATTTTGTCATATGCTCCACTATCACCATCTCACAACTAGAGGTATCTATATTCTCTATCAAAGAGATAGTTTTATCATAAATATCATCCATCCCATCCCTAGTAGCAAATGGTGGGTCAAAGTAGAAGTATGTCTTTTTATCAGATTTTTTTAACATTGACAAGATAGTATCAAATTTATCAAAACTATCTCCATAGATATAGTGACATCTACTTGCATCTAACTCTCTAATATTCTGTTGCAGAACTCTATATGCTACCTTATTATACTCTATAAAATAGCACTGCCCTGCCCCACGGCTCAACGCCTCTAGTCCAATAGAACCAGAACCTGAAAAGACCTCTACAAAATTTTTATCTATAATATCAAATTGAAGTGTGTTAAAAAGTGACTCTTTTAATATATTTTTTGAGCTTCTAGTTGTAGAGATATTGGGTATCTCTATATACTTACCTTTAAACTCCCCCCCAATAATCTTTGTTCTAAAGTTCTCTTTTTTACTCATCTATTTATTTATAACCTTCGACTTTGCCAATGCCTCTTCTATCTCTTTTTTAGCTATAGCTCCAGTAAGATTCAACTCTACTTTGCCATCAACACCTGTTACTCTCATATCTTTTATCTTTTTTTTAGTGCTATCACTCATACACTCACATCTACCTGTTGTACAGTTTTCCACCATCTTAACAATATTCCCTCTCTCTACAACACCACTAAATATGATTTTTACACCATCATTTGTTTTTTTTACATCTTTTCTCATTTCTTTCCTAAAATATAAAAGTTGACAAGAGCCAACCCTACAATTAACATTATGATAATTTTTTCCTGACAATTGGCAAGAGTTTTGTTTTTATCTCTTGCAAGGTCTTTTCAAAAACTTCACAATCTTTTCCATCAGGGTCTTCAAACCCAACATGTACCACTTTTGTATCCTTTGAATATACAGGACAGCTCTCTTTTGCTTTATCACATACCGTTACAACTAAATCAAAGTCTATATTTGACATTTTATCCAAATCTTTTGAATAATACTCATCAGACCAAGCACCCTCATCCTCCAAAACCTTTTTGGCATTTAGATTGACGACACCTGTTGCACTGATACCTGCACTATAAGCTCTCATATTATTTAGATATTTGTTAATTAGTGCTTCAGCTATAATAGAGCGACAACTATTACCTGTACATAGAATCAATGCTTTTTTCATTTTGCAATTCCTCAATATTTTTAAGCGAATAATAACATATTTAAATATTAAAGAAGTTATAAATTTAAAATTAATTAAATAAATAAAGAATATCATAGTAAATTATATGATACTATTTTGTATGAATTTACTTAAAATATTACTAATACTACTAATTATCCCTATAATAAGCATGGCAAAAGAGCCTATACCCCCTGTTGAATATAACTTTTTGGTCAAAAAAGAGGTCAAACAGTTTATAAACGAAATGGTAAAAAAGCATCACTTTTCTCGTACCTATGTTACGAATATACTCAAAAATGCAAAACTTGACCAAGAGACACTCGATAGATATAGAGGAAAACACAAAAAAGGAAAGACCGATGGAACTTGGGAGAGATACAAAGACCATGTACTAGACCCCATCTCCTTACAAAAAGCTCAAGAGTTTAAACAAAACTACTACCACACACTCACAAGAGCAAGTCAAGAGTATAGTGTTGATTTGGAATATATCGTAGCATTTATTGGTGTTGAGAGCAAATTTGGTG
This sequence comes from uncultured Sulfurovum sp., assembly GCA_964606545.1. GTDB lineage: Bacteria > Campylobacterota > Campylobacteria > Campylobacterales > Sulfurovaceae > UBA1140. The sequence continues at coordinate 4,950 of CAZSHP010000081.1, forward strand.
AGTATACGGGTGACTATCACATAATAGATGCCCTAGCAACTCTCGCTTTTCACAAAAATAGAATGAAAAAGTTCTTCAAATCTGAATTGGAAAACCTATTTTTACTATCTCGTGAAGAGAATAGAGATATAGATGGAATGTATGGTTCTTTTGCTGGAGCTATGGGTTGTGTTCAACAAGTCCCATCAGTACAAAGAACTTTTGGGATGGATTATAACAGAGATGGAATAAAAGACCCTTGGGATTTAGAGGACTGTATCGGTATTATCGCATCATTTATGAATAGAAAAGGATGGAAAAAAGATGGTGTAGTTGCTGTTCCTACAAATTTCAAAGGAAAAAGGTTCAAAAAACTCAAAACATCTCATAGAAAAAAATATTCTGTAAAGGTTCTTAAAAAATATAACATTAAACCACTAAAGCCATTTAATGAAAAAAAAGCCTATCTACTCAAAACTAGAAACAAAACACATGATGATATTTGGATGGCAGGTAAAAATTTTAGAGTCCTAACAAGATATAATAACTCAACAGCTTATGGAATGGCTATACATCTTATAGCAGAATCTATAAAAGATTAGATATAATAATAAAACAATATCTAAGGGGTTAAAATATGATAGATGGCAAAAAGACATTAAGCAGTGAACAACACACTCTCTATGTAGAGACAATCAATGAACAGAAAAAAATTATAGATAAAGAGAAAAATCTCTATGAAATTTCTCCTAAACATAAAAGATATAGAGTTTATATAGGAAGATTTAGAGAATTGAGAAAAGGTCTTCACTCTGTCTTCAACGAACTTATGGAAGCAAAGTCAAATGATTATCTTGAGTTTATAATTAGTTCAGGTGGAGGTTCAGTACTAGAAGGACAACAGTTTTATAACATTATTCAAACAAAATTTTATGGTAGAACAGCTGCTTATCTAAATAATCATGGCTATAGTATGGGTGCTTTACTATTTTGTATGGCAGACAAAAGAGTAATCTTCGAGTATTCTGATTTAATGTTCCATGATTATTCTGCTGGAGCTATGGGAAAAGGTGGAGAACTAAAAGCTAGAATTGAACATTACAGCAAAACCATGGAGTTGTTTTTACACAACATTATTGTCAAAAAAGGTTTTTTAACAAAGCATGAGTATGAACAAATGTTAGTTGGTCAAGATTATTGGATGGATGCAAAAGAACTTTGTAAACGAGGTATTGCAACTCATGTAATTTTAGAAGGCAAAGAGATTACAGCCAAAGAGTACCTAAAACTACTCAAAGAGAGAAAAAAAGAAAAAAAGAAAAAATGAAAATCAGAATCTACTACGAAGATACAGACGCAGGAGGAATAGTCTACCACACAAACTATATAAAATACTGCGAAAGAGCAAGGTCAGAGATATTTTTTGAAAAAGGAATGATACCACTAGATGGAGACTCTAGTGGTTTTGTAGTCAAAAATATCAATGCAAACTTCTTAGGTTTCGCTGTTTTAGGAGATATGGTAGAAGTAACCACCAAAGTGATAAAGAAAAAAACAGCATCTGTACTTTTGGAGCATCAAATATTCAAAGGCGAAAAAAAGATTTTTGATATGGAGGTGCTGTTGGTATTTGTAAGAGATGGAAAACCAAAACCTATACCTAATACTCTGCATAATACTTTTAAAGAAGATATAATTTTTAAATAACTCACAATACTTACACAAAAAATACTTATAGTAAGATAATATCTTAAAATTAAAGGATAGAGCTTGAAGAATCTAAAATCTATTATATTAATCTCACTTATACTAATTATTACTACTGCTTGTACCCCCATAGTCAATAAATACAAAGTAACAATAGATGCCATAACAACCCCAAATGGTTCTATAAAACCTAGCTCGTATACGATAAAAGCATTAGGAAGTGATACAGATATAAATAGTCTACTATTTCAACGCCAAAGCCAATATCTAGTTAAACTTCTAAACAAAAAAGGTTACACCCAAAGTAGTCATGAGAGTTTGGCAGAGCAGATTATCTATTTTGATTATGGAATAGAGAAGATAAAAGAGGAGACAAAAACATATACAGAACCTAATGTTAGTTTTGGTGTCTCTTGGGGTTATCCTTTTGGGTATTATCATAGCCGTTATCATCCATTTTGGAATGAGGTAGGGTTTAGCTCATATAGAACCTATCATAAAACATATAAGCTCTTTAATCGTTATATTGTCATCCTCTCAAAAGACCAAACAGGCAAAGAGCTATGGCGTGTTGATGTCTCTAGTATCGGTAAATCTGATAATCTAAAGAGAATTATTCCAATACTTATAAATGCTTCAGAACCCTACATTGGAAAAAATACAGAGAAACCTGTTCATCTAGTAATAGAAGAGGATAAAAAAGAGAATAAGAAGATTGATTAATTCAATAAAAGCTACCCTAATCTATTGTTGATATAATAACAAAAAATAATTATGGACTATAGATGGATTTAATCAACAGAGTAAAAAACAGAGAGAGATTAACACAAGAGGAGGGAGAGGCTCTATATAACCTTGACCTCTTTGTACTAGGTGAACTAGCAGATGAGATTAGACAAGAAAAATTTGGAAAAAAGAGCTACTTCAATATCAATCGTCATATCAATCCAACCAATGTCTGTGCAGATATATGCAAATTTTGTGCCTACTCAGCAACTAGAAAAAATCCAAATCAATACACTATGAGTCATAATGAGATTTTGACTATTGTTGAGAATTCTGTTAAAAATGGAGCAAAAGAGATGCACATAGTCTCTGCTCATAACCCCAATGATGGTGTAGAGTGGTATATGGGTGCTTTTAGAAAGATAAAAGAGAAGTTCCCATCTCTACATATCAAAGCTATGACAGCAGCAGAGATAGATTTTCTCTCTCGTCAATATGGTTTGAGCTATGAGGAGGTGATAGACCAAATGATAGAGAGTGGAGTCGATTCTATGCCAGGGGGTGGAGCTGAGATTTTTGATGAAGAGATAAGAGAGTATCTATGCAAAGGCAAAGTAAGTTCAAAACAGTGGTTAGATATTCATGAGTTGTGGCACAGCAGAGGCAAACAGAGCAATGCGACTATGCTTTTTGGACATATCGAGAGCAGAGCAAATCGAATTGACCATATGATGAGGTTACGAGATTTACAGGATAAAACAGGTGGATTTAACGCTTTTATTCCATTGGTCTACCAAAAAGAGAACAACTATCTAAAAAACTGTAACTACCCAACAGGTCAAGAGATTCTAAAGACCTATGCTATTAGTAGAATTATCCTAGACAATATCCCCCATATCAAAGCCTACTGGGCAACATCAACTATCAATCTAGCACTAATAGCCCAAGAGTTTGGAGCAGATGACCTAGACGGAACAATAGAAAAAGAGTCCATCCAATCAGCAGCAGGAGCAAAAAGCTCACAGGGAATGAAGCTAAATGAGTTTGTAAATATGATTAAAAACTCTGGCTTTACCCCTGTACAGAGAGATAGTCTATACAATGAACTAGAGGTCTACTCATAAGGAGTGACCAATTCATCATGTATTATTTATTCATATTAATTCGTTTCCCCCACCTAAACTTATCTCTATACCAACCATTTAAACTAGAAATCGTCACAGAGTAAGCCCTACCACTACTAGCATGAATAAATTTATCATCTCCAAGATATATACCTGTATGGTTGACATGTCCCTTTAGAGAGGTATCAAAAAAGAGTATATCTCCCTCTCTAAGTTGACTTCTTGAGAGTTTGATACCTTTTATCCGTGACTGTGCTATAGAAGTTCTAGGAATATTTATACCTATACTTTTAAAAACAGCATAAACAAAACCCGAACAATCAAACCTATTAGGGCCTGTTGCCCCATATCTATATGGTTTGCCTATATGTTTTATTGCTATTTTTATTATTTTATTATTGGAAGCTCTAAAAGAGCTATAGTCTATTTTGGTTGTTGGTGGTCTCTCTAAACAACTTGTTAAGAGAAAAGTAAGTAAAATTAAGTATGTAAATGTCTTCATGAAGTATCCTTTAAGTAAAGGATACCATTTTTATACTAAAAGTATTCATCCATAATATGAGGAAACATCCTAATAGTCTTCTCTGCTTTGGCTATTTTTTTATCAAAGATATTTCTGGAGTGGGGAAATGTCTCTTTTAACTCCTCATATATATCTATCTTGCTCTGTATATTCTCCTCCATAGCATCTA
>CAZSHP010000082.1:0-9055 GCA_964606545.1 uncultured Sulfurovum sp.
TAAATAGAGCTAAAAATTCTATTTTCTATGATTTTCTATTGAAAAAGATACTATCCCCTCTAAGTTTGAATTTTTGGGTAGAAAATTGGGAGATGCCCCCAAACAGCTTCGTGATTATCTTTGTCAAAAAATGAAATCCCTTTTAGGTCTGTAGGGTCGAGCAGAGAGAGCCTAAAATCGACAAACTCCAAACCATTCTCCATAGCTATCTTTTTGACGATGGAGAATTTACCAATTCCTGGACTTCCCATATAAAAATAGGAATTTCAATCTAAACTAACTTCTATAGGCTACTCTCTATCTTTAAGGCTCTCATCTACTTTTTTGTCTCTGCATTACAGAGTGTTGCTTTGATTTGAGTCCTAAACTCAATAGATACATCATTCCATGTTTTCCCTTCATGTAAATCAAAACAGGTTTTATTAAGACTAACTAAAGCATTGCTACCTGCAAAATCAAAGAGGTCTATTACCCCATTGGCTCTAAAATCCCCTTTGTTATAGTGATATGTTATTGGAATAGTCAAGCTTCTTTTGTTCATCACTATCGTAACATCAAGTATACCTGTTCTAGGACCTTTTCCTTCTCTCTTATTCGCCTCTATACCAACAATCTTAGCTTCAATAGTCTTTCCTATTTTAGAGAAAAATGACTCTATTAAAGTTTTATCTCTTGAACTATCTCCTGTATCTATCTTGGTCATATCAATACTAACCATAGAACCAACAAAAAGCTCTCTAAAATTTTTACCTAGCTTTTTATTTGGAGTATATTTTATATCCGTAAATCTACCACCTACTCCAATCTTGCCAAATGTCTTATATGCTTTCCATGAGACATTTATATCATCTGACTGCTCCAAAGTACATCCACCACTAGTTGCATTCAGAAGAGCTGATAACATTATTAGAAAAAATATCTTTTTCATTCTCTATTCCTTTTTTTGAAAAGATTATACATAGTTATAACTTTAGTTTAATTTCAATTTAGTATATTTTCTTTAAATCATATATTTTTTATATAATAATAAAAATATTACTATTTATATATTAGAAATAGAAGATTATAGCAAAACTATCGTATAATCATAAATAAATTGCAAAAACAGTAGCTTAAGAAAAAAAATAGATAAAAAGGGAACAGATATTGAGAAAATATAATGCACCAAGAGTAAAGGAGTCCAGAGGAATTAGAATTTTGACAACTATATGGTTAGTCCCATTTATTGCACTAGTTATTGCTCTTTGGTTAACATACCAATACTATGCAAAAATTGGCTCTACTATCAAAATATCTTTTAAATCAAATGCTGGATTAGTTGAGAACCAAAGCCCCATAAAGATGCGTGATGTTACAGTGGGAATTGTCAAAAAAATATCACTATCAGATGATGGAAAAGGGGTTATAATCAAAGCTAGAATGAACAAAGATATAGATGATTACCTTAACAAAGAGGCAAAATTTTGGATTGTTCACCCTGATGTTGGCTCAGATGGTATCTCGGGATTAGATACTATTGTATCTGGTTCATATATTCAACTAAAAGGAAAAAAAAATATAGAGAGTACACATAACTATATAGGATTAGAGCAACAACCTATAGATGATGAAGCCAAAGGCACTTACCTTATACTATCTGCACCAGAGAGTTATAATATACGAGAAAAGAGCCACATATACTATCGTATGATGGAGATTGGAAGAGTTGAGAGAGTCGGTATATCACCTGATGGAACTCATGTCAACTTCACTATCTTTATCGAAGAGGAGTATATGAACTATATCAACTCCAAAAGCAAATTTTACACCACAAGTGCCTTCAATATTGACTTCTCAAAAGGAGCTATAGATATGTCTATAGCCCCTTTTTCCCAACTACTTCGTGGAGGTATCTCAATATATACTCCTATAAGTTCACTTGATAAAAATAACTCTATAGATAAAGGAACTATATTCCCGCTATATAAGAGTCTAGCACAGCTAAAAGCAAAACAACTAGGTATAGGAGGAGAGCAGAGAGTCTACAAACTAAGCTTTTTAGAATCAACTACTAAACTAAAAGTTGGTACACCTGTAGAGTTTCATGGCTTCCAAGTAGGATATATAACTCAAATAGAAGATAGATATAGTAATGGAGAGAGAACTATTATAAGTGATGTCTATACTCTACTAAATATTGAAGCATTTACAAACCAAGATTTAAATCAAAGCCAAAGAGAACAAATCATACCAAAACTTGTAGAGAAAGGTCTAAAAGCTAGACTATCTACACCTATACCTGTAGTTGGCTCACAATTTATAGAGTTGATATTTGATAATAGAAAAAAATCCACTATTGTAAAACAGGGTGAGTATGAGATACTACCAACAGTACCAAAAGAGGAGGGAGAGGATATAATGAAACAGGTCAAAGCTATTCTAACAAAACTTGAAAATCTTCCTCTAAAGAAGCTATTAAATTCAGCTAATGGATTGGTCAATGAGAATAGAAAACCCATAACTAGTCTACTCAAAAACCTAGATAAAACAGTCAAAAGTTTTAATACCACAGTCAAAAACCTGAATAAAACTGTTGATAATCTAAACAACTTCACAGCAAATGAAGAGTTCTATAGACTACCTGAAAATCTAAACCAAACACTACAAGAGTTAGAGTATACTCTACAGACTCTATCTAATGACTATAGTGGTGATTCTCAATTTGCAGACCAACTCTCAATTACACTCAAAGCTGTATCTGAGGCCGCAAAATCATTTGATAAAACAAATAAAATGTTGGATAGAAAAGCAAACGCATTAGTTATAGGAGATGAATAGTGAAAAAAGTTATATATATTATAGTAGTAGGATTACTCTTGTCTGCTTGTGGTTCCAAACAGCTATATACTCTAGGAGATACATCTACTATCCCTAATGGAACAGAGAAGAGTTTTGACTTTATAGCTGTAGAAAAGGTTGAACTTCCCATATATTTTATGGATTCACCCATATATAAAAAAGAGAACCCCTACCACCTCGAAGAGATTGAAAATGCAAATTGGATAAACTCTATGGATGTACATATGACAAATGTTCTAATCGCATATCTACAAAAATCTATGAATAACCCAAATATATACGCCTATCCATGGTCAAATATAAAAAAAATGGACAAAAAAGTATCTCTAAATATTAGTACATTTATCGCATATCAAGACTCTATCTCTCTCGATGCAAACTACCATATTTTAGATAAACATACTAAAAAAGGTGAGAACTATCTATTTAATACAAAGGAGCATATAGATAACAAATCTGTAGAGAGCATGATAGAGGCTATGGAAAAAGCCTATTTCAGATTAGCCAGGGAGATTAAAGATAAGCTATAATATCTTTTAAGATTTTTTTTTGATATAATAAAAAGAAAAAAAGGGTTTATATGAGCTTTAAAAGATTTTTCGCTCTACTATTTGTCATATCGTTCTCTCTGTTTTTCTATTTTCAATTTATACACACTCCAGTACCTCCAGAGAGAATAGATATACCTATAAGTAAAAAGGGTCAATCATTTCAAAAATCGTCATACTCTACAACAGTCTCTATTGAGCCAGAGATAAACTTTGATGATGATTTTATACTTATGAGTTCTCTTATCACATCTATACTATCATTTTTTGGTTTTATTATATCTACTTATCAATCTATAATGGGAAATAGAAGAGATAAAGAGTTATTTAATCTACAAAAAGAGAGGGAGAGTTTGGAATTAGATAAGATTAGAGCAGAGATACAGGCACTAAGAGGGGAGTCATAATGTATGGACAAAAGTCCATACACAAAAGGTATCAATAACAGACCATCTTGTCAGAGGTCATTCCGATTTCAGCAATCCCATATTGGTCTTGCAGATTATAAATATCAGACCTCTTCATCTTGCCAAGAGACCTAAACATTACACCTGTCTTGAATTGATGGTCTCTAGCCCGAGAGTTCAAGACAGAACCCCTTAGCACAGCATACTGGTATGGTTCATAAAATTTTAGCTCATTGGTATTATAACTTCGATTTAAAGACTCCATATCTTTTCTAAAATATGCTTTTCCTGTCATATATCGAGAGATTGATATTTTTGTATTTAGATTTACCATATCACTCATTAACTTTTTATAATCATAAAAATATCTACAATCAACAGAGTCTATATCTATCCCATTTATACACTTATCAAAGCTACCTGACTTATAAGCTATCACAGAGGTGTCAACACTTCTACCCCCTCGACTATAGTGTATAAACTTATTTGCCAACTTCATTAGACTAGCTCTTGGGTTAAATGGATTATTTGGCTCACCATACATCATATAGTAGTGCATAGTCAACTGTAGTGGTCCAAATGCCCCTGTAGATGATGAAGCAAATATATTTCCTCTTGATTCTAAATAGGTTATAATTACCAATAGCTTATAGGCATCCATATATGGTATACCTAGTTTCAGAGCCATCTGATTAGCTACAAACTCATAATCACTATCAAAAACAGATATATACCTAGCAAACTGAATCTTGTCTCCTACCTCTCCTCTTTTGATACCAAATCTCTGCTCTGCCTTTTCTACTCTCTCTTGGCTTAATCTCATATCTTGACCATTTGCATCATGTGACCATCGAATAAGAGGATAGAGATAACTCACATCATTTAAGATACCTCTCTTTTGTAATTCAGCATAAAACTTCTCTTTTGGTATGGGATAGGGAAACCCTCTCTGTCTCTGAAAACAGCGAATCTCTCTATCTGTCAAGCTATTTTTGTATTTTATAAAGTAGTTATTAAAAAATGGAAAAGTTTTAAAAAACTCTTTGTCTGAGTTTATAGACATAGTAAACCATCTATTTTTATATTGAGCCTTATTTAGACCTCTAGGATAGAGTACCACATCATAATAGAGCTTTTGATGGTTCTTTAGATGCCTATAGATAGTATCTCTACACTTATAGTTATTCATAAAGAATGTCTCTATATTTCTGCTCTTCCTAATCTGATTTTGCCAAAATCCACCACTGTTTGAACATCCTCCATAGACAAACTGACTCATAAGTAAAATAGCTATAGATAGCAGTAGCTGTTTTTTCATAAACTTCCTCCATTAAATTTAGTTTAAATATATTATAACAAAACAAAACATTATATTAAATTAAAAACCTAAATATAAATTCAAATCTAATTAAAATATGCTAAAATTCCACATGAAAAAATCACTATTTATAATATTATCACTTCTTGTTACATCTTCTGCCTTTGCAAAACTAAACATAATTGTCTCTATACAACCACAACTAGAGTTTATCTCTAAGATAGGTGGAGATAAAGTAGAGACTTCACTAATGGTTCTACCTAGCAAATCACCTCATACCTATGAGCCTAAACCATCACAGATGATAGATATTAGCAGAGCTAACCTATATCTCGCTATGGGTGTTGAGTTTGAAAAAGTTTGGCTAGATAAATTTAAAAACCAAAATAGAAAACTTATCATCAGAGATATTACAACAGGCATCAAGAGAGTAGCTATGAGCCAACACCACAAAAATGAGACTGCTTTAGACCCTCATATTTGGGTTGACCCTATCAATGTCAAACAGATTGCCAAAAATATCTTTGAGGCTCTAAGCAGACTGGATTCTAAAAATACCAACTTCTACAAAAAGAGACTAGAGATATATCTAAAAGAGTTAGACCAATTAGATACAGAGATAAGAGATATACTAAAAGAGACCCCAAAAGAGACTAAATTTATGGTTTTTCATCCATCATGGGGCTATTTTGCCAAGAGATATAACCTAAAACAGTTAGCCATAGAGATTGAGGGCAAAAGACCCAAACCAAAACAGCTTATACATATCATCAAAGAGGCGAGAAGAGAGAGAGTAAAAGCGATATTTACACAACCTGAATTCCCCGATGAGGTGGCTAAAACTATCGCCAAAGAGCTTGGAATTACTGTTATAAAAAGCTCTCCATTAACTAAAGATTGGGCAGGAAATCTCAAAAAATTAGCAAAAGCTATAGCAGAAGGAAATAGATAATATATGTCAATTATAGAAATCAAAAACCTATCATTTTCCTATGAAAAACAGAAAATCCTAGAGAACATCTCTCTAACTGTAGATGAAAAAGATTTTCTAGCTATTATTGGACCAAACGGTGGAGGTAAATCAACTCTACTAAAACTAATCCTAGGAATAAACTCTGTTCAACAAGGCTCTATTAAAACTTTTGGAGAGAGACCACAAAAAAATCTATCTAAAATAGGATATGTCCCTCAAAATACAAATGTCAATACCGATTTTCCTATCAAAGTGATAGAGGTTGTAATGATGGGACACATAGGAACAAAACGACCCCTATTTGGATATGCCAAAGAGGAGATTATGTGTGCTATGGGGGCTTTGGCACAAGTAGGAATGGAGAAGTTTGCCAAAAAAAAGATAGGAGACCTATCTGGAGGACAGAGACAGAGAGTTATGATAGCTAGAGCCTTGTGTGCTCATCCTCAAATTTTAATACTAGATGAACCAACATCTAGTATAGATGTAGATGGACAAAAACAGATATATGAACTACTAGAGCTTTTGAACAAAACTATAACTATTATTGTGGTTAGTCATGATATTTCTGTAATCTTGGAGTTTGCTAACAAAGTAGTACATATAAACAAAAGATTAACTCAACACTCTTTTACCAAACAAGAGAAATCAAGTCACTTTTGTGAAGTTGAGCTATTTAATAGACTAAAGGATAAATTATGTTAGAGGCACTATCTTATGAGTTTATACAAAATGCACTTATCGCTGGGCTACTAGTCTCAATAGCATCAGGAATTATTGGTTCTCTTATTGTTGTAAATCGTATGGTATTTTTGGCAGGAGGGATTGCACATACTGCTTATGGAGGGATAGGATTAGCTGTTTTCTTTGGTTTTCCTATCTTTTTGGGTGCTTCACTCTTTGCTGTTTTTGCCTCTTTGATTATCGCATTTATTACACTTCATCATCGTAATAGAATGGATACTTTTATAGGTCTAATGTGGGCTGTAGGAATGGCTCTAGGAGTAGTTTTGATAGATTTAACCTCGGGCTACAATGTAGATTTGATGAGCTATCTATTTGGTTCTATTTTGGCTGTAAGTAGAGAAGATATAGTATATATGAGTCTACTGTTGGCAGTTATTATATCTATCATGCTCTTTTGGTATCGAGATATTTTAGCTGTATCTTATGATAGTGAGTATGCCACTCTACGAGGAATCAATGTCAAATTTTTCTATACGCTTATATTGGTTCTATCTGCTCTAACTATTGTAGTAGCTATAAAAGTTGTAGGACTTATCTTGGTAATTGCCCTACTCACCATACCTGTATATATTGCAGAGAAACTATCCAATACTCTCTATATGATGATGATACTATCTGCTATATTCTCTTCGTTCTTTACTCTAATTGGACTCTGGTTCTCTTATACATTCGATATTGCTTCGGGTGCTTCTATTATCTTAATCTCTGCTCTCTCTCTATTTATATTTCTATTTTTTAACCATTTGAGGTTGAAATTGAGTTAACAAATCTTTAGTTTGGTGACAAGGTTGTGACAATCTTAGTTTATAATTTTATATAAAATACTAAAGAGAGAGGTAAATTATGAAAATTGGAAATATGACTATTGATATACCTATATTTCAAGGTGGAATGGGAGTGGGAGTGAGTTGGGATAGACTTGCAGGTTCGGTTAGCAAAGAGGGTGCTTTTGGTATTATTAGTGCAGCGGCTACTGGATATTATCAAAATCAAGCATTTGTCAAAAAATCTATTTCAGAGCGACCTTATAAAACTGAAAATCTGCATAATAGAGAGGCTCTATTTGAGATTTTTAAAAATGCTAGAAAGATATGTGGAGATAGACCCCTAGGGTGCAATGTATTGTATGCCACAAGAAACTATGGAGAGGTTGTACGAGATGCTTGTGAAGCAGGAGCAGATGCTATTATTACAGGGGCTGGATTACCCATAAATCTACCTAAATTTACAAAAGATTTTCCCCATGTCGCACTAATACCTCTCGTCTCCTCTGCAAAAGCTCTAAATATTTTGTGTAGAAGATGGAGAAGATACGGCAGAGTACCAGATGCCATCATCGTCGAAGGGCCATTGAGTGGTGGTCACCAAGGGTTTAGCTATGAGCAGTGTTTTGATGAAAAATATAAATTGGAGAATCTAATTAGAGAGGTAAAAGAGGAGAGTAGAAAGTGGGGAGATATACCCCTAATTGCAGCGGGTGGTATTTGGGACAAGAACGATATTGACAAGATGACAAATCTAGGTGCAGATGGGGTTCAGTTAGGCACTAGATTTATGGGAACAAAAGAGTGTGATATTGATGATAATTTCAAAGAGTTATTGATTAATGTAGATAAAGATGATATAAAGTTTGTTATGTCACCTGTTGGTTACCCTGCGAGAGTAATAAACTCAAAATTGATAAGAGATATAAAAGAGCATAAAACCCCACCAATTCGATGTATTAGTAACTGTGTAGTACCATGTAACCACGGAGAAGAGGCGAAAAAGATTGGATTTTGTATAGCAGATAGCCTATCTGATGCCTACTTGGGCAGAGTAGATAGTGGACTATTTTTTATTGGCTCTAATGGATACAAGATAAAAGAGATTATTTCGGTGAAAGAGCTACTTTGTAAATTGATGGAGGGGGAGTGAGATGTGAGTAGGATGGAATATAATAATCTCTACTCAAAATCCATAGCCAAAATATCATCAAAAGCAAAACTCTCTTTTGTCCAAATCAGACTATCATCCTCTTGTTTTATTTTGATAAAAAAGAAACCAAACGATTCATGAGTTTTGCTTTTATCCTCTTTGAAATCTATAATTTCAAGTAAAATTACACTCTTGCTACCCAAAATAGTTGTTGCTACCTGTTTTATCTTTTTATGCTTATAATCTTTTTGTAAAATATCATATTGGGTTAGTGGCTCAATTGTCAGTTTTGAGGGGTTTTGATAGA
>CAZSHP010000083.1:0-8875 GCA_964606545.1 uncultured Sulfurovum sp.
CTCGCTTATATCCCCATAGCTGAAGCTAGGGGCTTTACGCTATATTTTGGTAAAAATCAAATAAATAAAAAAATTTATCTGATTATACTGTTTTAGAAAATGACTTCTTACTCTGTGCATACTTTTTCATATAAGCATCAAAAGGCATAGCGATATTTCGTATAAGTAGAGTTCCTGTCTGACTTACTCTTATCTCATTCTCATCTATACTCATCAAATCAGCCTCTACAAACTCCCCCAAATCCTCTATAGCATCAGAGAAATAGTCAAAAAAGTCTATATTAAACTCCTGCTCTACTCTCTTTATATCAATATGAAAATTTGCCATCAGTTCCATAATAACAGCTTTTCTCAAAAAGTCATCATCACTAAGCACAACACCTCTCTCAAAGGGGAGTCTTCCACTATCCAAAGCATCCTCATAGAGTTTCATATCTTTGGTATTTTGAGCATAATATCTACGCCCTTCACCTATACTTGTAAGCCCAATTCCCACTAAATTTGAACCACCTTTGGTAGTATAACCTTGGAAGTTTCTATGTAGTTCTCCTTTTTCTATAGCACCAAAAAGCTCATCCTCCTCTTTGGCAAAGTGGTCCATTCCTACCATTTTATAACCATGCCCCTCAAAGAAATCTATAGTATATCGAAAAATCTGCAATTTAACATCAGGGCTAGGTAGTGTAGTCTCATCAAACTTACGCATAGTTTTCATTAGCCATGGAACATGAGCATAATTAAATACAGCTACTCTATCAGGATTTAACTCAGTGGATAACTCCAAAGTCTGTTTAAAACTCTCTAGTGTCTGATATGGAAGTCCATAGATAAAATCTGTATTTATAGATTCAATCCCATATTTTCTTGCTAACTCTACAGCTTTTTTTGTAAGAGAGAGTGGTTGAATTCTATGAATCTCCTTTTGAACCTTCTCATCCAAATCTTGCACACCAAAACTGATACGGTTAAAACCATGCTTTTTAAAGACTTTCATCTGCTCTTCATTAAAAAATCGAGGGTCTATCTCACAACTTATCTCTGCTTGGTCACACCAATTTGGAAATTTTGATTTGATATATGTAACTATCTCATCAAGCTCAAAAGCTTTATAAAAAGTAGGTGTTCCTCCACCAAAGTGAAACTGAACCACCTCACGAGTGGTATCTATATGCTCTGCTAATATATCTATCTCTTTTTTTAGATACTCAATATATCTGCTAAGTTTTGACTCTTTGGAGGTAAAAACAACATTGCACCCACAAAAATAACAGGCTGAACGACAAAATGGGAGGTGAACATATATCGAAAGTTGCTCTGTAGAGTTTTCCAAAAACTCTATATATTTATCATACTCAAAATCGTTATTAAACTCTAATGCTGTTGGGTAGGATGTGTATCTAGGACCGGGTTTAGAGTATTTGGAGAACTTCTCAAAATCTATATTACTCATTCAATTCATATTTCCTTATTTAAGTTATATATTAAGATTAACATATAATTGTCTATTAATCGTAGGATTTAGCGTAAGGTTGGCTGAAGCCAACCAAAAAAATCAGTCATTACGATGCTTATCAAGCCAAACCATAACACCCTTTTGGGCATGTAGTCGATTCTCTGCTTCTAAAAAAATCTCATCAGCATAAGTCTCAAAAACCTCTTCACTCACTTCGTAACCTCTATATGCAGGGAGACAGTGCAGAAATATAGCTTCTCTATCGGCTAACTTCATCAAAGCACTATCCACTATATAACCATCAAAAGCTTTTAATCTCTCCTCTTTCTCATTCTCTTGTCCCATAGAGACCCAAGTATCCGTAGTAACAACTGTAGCACCTACTACAGCCGCTTTTGGGTCATTGCCAAATGAGATTTTTGCTCCACTCTCTTTTGCTATCTCCAAAGCTTCTGCAACTATAGTACTATCTGCCTCATACCCTATCGGAGTAGCTATACGAAGCTCAAAACCTAGCTTGGCTGATAGCATAAGCCATGAGTGGGTGAGATTATTCCCATCACCTACATAGGCAACTATTGGATTAGTTATCCCACACTCTAATATAGTTAGGTAGTCAGCCATAAGCTGTACTGGGTGATAATCATCAGTCAATCCATTGATAACAGGGACTTTTGAGTATCGTGCGAACTCATCTATATTACTCTGTTCAAAAGTCCTTATCATAACCATATCAACCATACGGCTTATCACTCTAGCTGTATCTTTCATCGGCTCACCTCTGCCTAACTGAATATCATCGGATGAGAGAAACAGACCCACACCACCCAACTGATATATACCTGTCTCGAAACTCACACGAGTCCTAGTTGAACTCTTCTCGAAAATCATTCCAAGTGTCTGTTTTTCAAGATATGGCACAAATTTTTTCTCTTTTGTCTCTGCTTTTATTTTTTTAGATAGCTCTATCATCTCCAAGATTTCATCTTTTGTGAAATCTTTTAGGCTCAAAAAGTGTCTCATGTGAATTTCCTAATACTCACCTATAAGAATGTTGTAAGTGATTTTTATTTTAAGGTGGCTATTTTACCATTAAAATTTTATAAAGAAGTTAATATTTAGAAATCAAATAGTATATTATAAACTTGTGATGATGATTTCTGTCTATTTTGAAACAATACACTATCAAACAGAAGCTCATTTTTTTTAATAATAGCACAACTCAAACTACCTCCATAGATGGCCGAAGTATCTATACATACTCTATTTTTATATCTTCTGATATTTGGTTGTGATAGGTGACCAAAGATATGATAGTGTCTATTGTCTTCTGCCTCTTGGTGAACAAAAGGTATCAAATCATCAATTGGAACGGTTGGATTTTTACTACGAGAGGTAGATTTGACCATCTTTTTTTGAGATTCAGGACTACTACTAGTTAGATGTTCTATCTCACATGGTGCATGTGTCATAGTTACTGAAAATTCGTCACTATAACTATACTTTAACCATATAAAACACTCACTATAGAGTTTCAAAAACTTCTCTTTTAGAAGAGCATCTCTCTCCAAAAGCTCTACAGTATTATAGTACTTATGCTTCTCTCTGATAGTTTTAGGTGTAATCTTCAGTGTTGGGTCATTAGTAATATATCTATAAACTACCTCTTCATGATTACCTAAAATAAGATACAGTTGTTGTCGCTTTTGATTAAGATGATAGTAATTTTTATAGATAAACTCAATAGTCTCTGCAATCTTTTGATGATTACCTTTATCTACAAAGTCTCCTAATAGGATAATAGACTTAGTAGAGGAGAGTATAAAACCCTCCTCACTTATAATAAATCCATTCTGTATAAGTAGCTGTTTTAACTCATCTATACAGCTATGAACATCTCCAATAACTATATAATCATCTCTATAAGGTAGAATCATTAACCTACAGAAAAATCTCGTTTAGCAGCATTTAGTTCGATAATAAACCCACCTGTTGCATCAATAAATGACATAAGTGCCAATACTAAAAAAGTGGCATTTTGAGCCCAAGATACCATAAAGAATAGAACCACAAATACAACAGCTACAACAAAACTCAATAGTGTCTCTGTAGCTCCAAACGCTTGTGATGTAGCAGCTTTTGCTACCTCAATAAATAGTGCCAATGACCCAACAATTAAAAATAGCTCTTTTACTCTAATAATAAAACTTCTATCTGGCCCAATATGATGAGTAAGGACTATAGTATCTAAAGTCAAACCTTTAAATATAGAGACATACTCTGGCCCAACATGCATCGCTACATACGCTAATAATATCCATGTAAATGTTGACATTCCTGTAATAAAAAACATACCTTTTTTTTCCTTTTTTAATTTATTTTTCTCTTTTTTCTTCTCTGCGATCGCTTTTAAAAAAAACATAACAATCTACTTACTCTGCTTTTGCAGGTTTTCTAGTTGCTTCCATAGCTTGTGACATATATTCACTACTCATAACCTTATCCATTGGATTTCGTACATCAGATGGATAGAGTACAAATTTGGAATTTTCAGATGAAGATAGAGCTTTCATAGAGTCAATATATGAAGATGATGTCAAGAAGTTCATAATCTTCTCATTTGACAGATTTGGCATAAGCTCTTTTAAGTTTTTTATCACCTTATGTGTAGCCTCTGCTCGTTTCTCTATCATATACTGTTCACTCTGTGCCTGTAGCTCCATAACTTTGTGCTTACCTTCAGACTCTATTCTTTTCGCTTCAGCATCTGCTTTTGCTTTTGCTATTCTAGCTGCACCTTCATTCTCTGCCTCTATCTTTTTATTCATAGCATTTTTTATAGAATCAGGTAAAACAACTCTCTCAACTCTAACATTGACGACTTCAATACCCCAACGCAAAGAGTCCTTCTCTATTATCTTTTTCATTTCACCAGTAAGAGTAGCTATATTTCCTTGAATCTCTTGAAGTTCCATTCCACCCATTACACTCAATACACTAGTAGATATGAGGTTTTTAACATTACCCTCATAGTCTTGAACCTCTTTCATCGCTTTTAGTGGGTCGATAATTCGAACAGAGGCGATAGCATCAATTTTAATACTTATATTGTCTTTGGTTACAATATCCTCTTCAGGAGGGTCAACTCTAAACTCCCTCATATCAACGACAGCTACCTTGTTATCGAGAAAAGGGATAAAACGATTTACTCCCTCCTCTAATACTCTATCCTTACCTAGACGCTCAACAATCCATACATGTTCAGACTCTACAATAACAAATTGTGTATATACTAAATAAGCTACAACAAGTATTATTGCAAAAACCAATCCTACACCATACAAAAATTCCATATGCTTTCCCTTCAACTAATATTTTCTATAGTGATATTATAGCAAATAAAGTGAAAAATTATGATGTAAAATGAGAAAACTCATAAAAAATCTTATTTAAAAAGATTTTAGTAAAATTATGATAGAATTGTATTATCTAATAATAGACAAAAAATTAAATATATGAGCTTATATTGACAGAAGGATATTTGTGTTCAAAGATACAAACAATGAGGAAGAAGAGACAAGTTTTACAGAGGCTTATAGGTCTCAAATACTCAATAGAGATGATGATGTAGAAGAGGTCTCTTCAAAAAATTTAATAATTATCCTTGTGCTAGTGATTATAATAATAGTCCTTGGTATATTCGGATATAGTTATCTATCTCAAAATAAGAAAACAGAGAGTACAAATGAAATCAAATATGAATCCCTCAAAGAGGAGCCTGTTGCAGAAGAGGAAATTATAGAACCTCCAGAGTCAACAATGCTTAATAATATTAGTGAACTCATAGATGAGGAGGAGAGTAATACTACAGAAGAGAAGAGGGGTGAAGAGTCTATTAAACTAGAGATAGAAAAAAATAGTACAAAAGATGATACCAAAAAAGTAGAAGAGAAAAAAACGACTAAAAAGAGAAGCGAAGATACCTATTTGGAACAACTAGCTGAACTCTCCAAAGAGATTGATGGAGAGAAATAAGCTTTTTTACCTAGATTAACCTTCTATAGCATCTTTGAGTTCATCTTTGTCTGAACAGAAAGTAATCTCTTTAACCACACCATTTTCCATCTTTATTACAGTTAAGTTATCCTCTTTTGATGGAAATTGGTTACTAAATGATTTATCAGCAGATAGAAGTATCTCAAAACTATACTTTTTCATCTTTGGTACAATAATTGTCTTTCTCAGAAGTGATGGAACACCACTTACATCAGCCATTAGTTCAATATCATGTTTAGTAAGATACTCTTTGTCTCTTGCATTAAAATAGTCACTTATTAGCTTTCCTGTACTTTTTCCAAAGCTACAGATTAAAATCTTTGGTCTTACTTGAACATTATGCTCTACACCAAATTGGTCATTTAGTGTAAATGGTTCTACTGTTGCGTTAATATCAATCATATTTTTCCCCTTTTTTTTAAAGTCTCAAAATATATCAAAATAAAGATTAAGTTTATATGTATATAATCCAAAAAATTATAAAAGGGAGTCTTTTATGTCAAATAGTGAACTAAAAATCAGAGTATCAAGAGAATGATTATACGAAAACTGTTTAAATTTGAAAACGCTCATATAGTTCGTAACTGCTCTACACAGAGATGTAGTGAAAATATACATGGTCACTCTTATAAAGTAGAGGTTCTTTTAGAGTCAAACTACCTAGATAATGGAGAGATGGTCTATGATTTTGGATTGATGAAAAGGAGTATAAAAGAGCTTATAGAGTCATTTGATCACTCTATTGCCCTATGGTCAGGAGATAATAGAGACTATATAGATGATATGAAAAAACACTCTGCTCGTTGGGTTGAACTCCCTATTAGCCCCTCTGCCGAACAATTTTCTAGAGTTATCTATCTAATAGTTGAGCGAGTCTTAGAATCTACGGGTATGGTCAATGGAGAGAGAGAGGTCAGGCTTCATAGTATTATAGTGCATGAGACCGATACAGGATATGCACAAGGCTTTAAAGAGGATGCACATAGTCCACTAATGGGGAGAATAGAGTTAGAAAATATAATCTTCTCCAAACAGATTCAAATAGAGTGGAGTGACCCTGAACTATGGAGTAAACTTTTAACAAAAGAGATTACAATCAACCCTAAAAAAATATAGTGCAATTAACCTTTAGATTATTATAGTATAATTTCAAAAAAAAAGGAAAATATATGAGAAAACTAACACTATTATCTGTAGTAGTATCAACTCTACTATTTGTAGGTTGTGGAAACGATACAAAAGAGGTAGCAACTTCAGCACCCAAAAAGGCTACAGAAGCACCTGCAACAGAGAAGAGTACAGTTGAAAAAGCAACAGAGGCAGCAACAAAAGCTGTAGAGAAAACAACAGAGGTAGCAAAAAAGGCTGTTGAATCGACAAAAAAAGCTGCAGAGAAGACTGTAGAGGTTGCAAAAGAGGCAAAAGAGGCTGTTGCCAAAAAAGCAGCTGAAGTAAAAGAGGCTGTAGAAGAGAAAGCCGCTGAGGTTAAAGAGGCTGCGACAAAAAAAGTGGCTGATGCAAAAGAAACTGCCGTTGCAGCTGTTGACACAAAAGCTTGTGCAGGGTGTCATGGGGCTAATTTTGAGAAAAAAGCTATGGGTAAATCTAAGATTGTTAAAGATATGAGCAAAGATGATATTATAAAAGCACTTAAAGGTTATAAAGATGGTTCATATGGTGGAACAATGAAGGGTCTTATGAAAGGTCAAGTGGCATCTTTTGATGATGCAAAAATTGAGGCTGTTGCAGCTCAGATTGCTAAATAATCTTATATAGATAATGGTGTTTTTATACACCATTACCATTATAGATAAAAAAATCCTCTTTTATACTACTTTGTAAATCTAATTTTATAGGTATCATTTTAACCTCTTGATTTCTATTTAAACTATCTATTTTTGGTGTTGTTACTATCATACCATCAGCTTTTTCCAATGGAGAAACCATACCTGGTTTTTGATTTTTAATCGGTGCAAAAGAATCTCCATTCCACTCTCCTAATATAGCAGTATATCTTCCTGCTTTGACTCTATGGTCGGCTCTCATTTTGGTAGTTATAAGTGGATGGTAGAAGCTGTTAGTACCTGATAGTTTTAATATAATAGGTTTAACAAACATCTCAAAATTTACCATAGCTGCTAGAGGATTTCCAGGGAGATTAATAACAAAACAGTCTCTCATCTTGCCAAATGTTGTAGGCTTACCTGGTTTGATACTAACCTTTGAGAATAGAACCTCCATTCCTAACTCTACAAAAGCATCTATTGTAAAATCTTTGTCTCCGACAGAGACACCACCAGAGGTTAATATAAGGTCTGCATCTATCGCCTCTTTTATAGAGAATTTTAGTTCATCTAGTGTATCTCCTGAACTAGAAATATAGCTAACATCACACCCAAGCTCTTTGGCTCTAGCGTAAAACATAGGAGCATTAGAGTTATATAGTTGATGTGCTTCTATCTTCTCATAGTGTGCTTTTAGCTCCTCTCCTGTGCTAAATATTACTACTTTTGGTTTTCTATAGACCTCTATATGTGTGATACCTTGGGAAGATAATAGAGCTAGAGAGTATGCTGTTATCTTCTCATTGGCATCCAAAAAGCTCTCTCCACTCTTTATATCCTCTCCTCTGTAACGAATCATAGCATTTGGTTTGATATTTTTAGGAAGTATAATTCCATTTTCACTATGTACAATATCTTCGATAGGAACAATCGACTCACACCCATTTGGTATAGGCGCTCCTGTCATGATTTTTATCGCTTCTCCATCTTGGAGTATCTCTTTTGGGGTATCTCCTGCATAAGTTATCTCTCTTACTCTAACCTCTGCTCCTGAGTCAACTAATCTAATAGCATATCCATCCATTGCAGAGTTATCAAATCGTGGTAAATCAAAAAATGCTTTGTAGCTTTTGGCTGATATAGAGCCTATACTCTGCTCAATAGGGATAATATGTCTGCTTTTTTTCGTAACAGTGCTGTAGATAATATCTAGTGCTTTATCAATAGTAACCATAATAGATTGACCTTTTTTATAATTTGGGCGATTATAGCAAAATAGGGTATAATCCCATCTAAAAAAATAAAGGGATTTAATGTATGATGAGATGATGGTATATCATAGAGCTTCGGTATATCTGCTACTTGGTCTGTTTCTGTTTGGGATGCTGATACCATTTTTTTCAAAAGATTGTGCTAAAACTGTAAATAGAAAGAGAATATATATGTTTTTCTCTCATGGACTTATAAATATAGTAGCTTTTGCTGGTCTTGTTGGATTTGTATTTGTCAAGATGGATTTTAATATAAGTATGGCTGTTATGATTCTGTTATATATTCTGTTGACGGTTATAGAGTCTATAAA